>CAMFKK010000001.1 GCA_945957225.1 uncultured Sphingobacteriia bacterium
CACCCCCCCTCGACTAGTCGTCGGCAGCGTCAGATGTGTATAAGAGACAGGATGTATTTGTATAAAATTTATATTTTATAATTAATATATTAAAAGTCACCAAAATTTTTTTATAAAAATTCATAAAAATGAATGTTTGAATTGGAATAGCTAGATTGGTATTTTTTTTTGAATAGCTGGAGCTGGGCATTCTTTGTTTCAGTTAATCCATAATTACCAGTTCAATTCCTAAGCTTAAATTTTGACCCGGTTTTCACATATAGTTTGATACAAATGCAAAGCTCAACACATTTACATAGTCATTTGAAATTTGTTAATTATTAAATTAATAACTAGGTCTCAATCCAATATTAATTGTAAAATGATGTTTTTAATTGATTTGAGTTTAGCTGCGTCATCTCTAAAAGCTTGCTCTTTAAACTATAAATGTTAATATGATCTGGCTTGACCAACTCTAACAACTACATAAAATGAATGTTGCTGCTAATAGCTTCTTCAATCTTACGACCGCTATAAAAATCGTTGATAAAAATAAAAAATAAGGACTTCAGTAACATCCTTTGATGGCAATTACTAGCCCCTCCATGCTTGTAGCTAGTTATTAATCCGCTAATATCTATCCAGTCTAACACAGTACTGACTACCCGAACAGCGTGTTTCTTGTTCACCAACTCATCCAAACTTGGAGGTAATAAAAACAGTTGGTTCTGGTCGGTTTGCTTAAATATCACTTTAAGGTCTTGTTGCTTTGTCGTACAATAAAAAACAATCCATTATTGTAAAAATGCCACCTATTTTTACTCCCCTTTGTAAATAAACCAACATAAAAACTGTTTTCTCAAATAAAAAGAGACCGTCCTTTTGAGGCAATCTCCTTATATCATATGATAATTACTTATTTTTAGTTGAAACCATACCCCTAGATGTATATGCAGAAATTCCTGTTGCTGATTGGCTTGATTCCTTTCATTTCTAATGCTCAAGTAAAGCCTTCCTCAAATAATACCATTCCACTGATTGAAAGCATCACTAGTGACACTGTAAAAGGAAGTTGCAAAAAAATTGTTTTTGAATACGACCAATTGAAAAGAGCCAGTAGCATTTCAGTAAAAAAAATTGAAATTAAAAAAGGGTCCGAGTCTGTGGAAACTTTAATAAAAGTTCAAGATTTTCAATACCAACAAAATGAACAGCTACCTTTTAAAAGCCATACCCTTAATTACGATTATGAGGATATCAGATTTAGTAAAGAAATAGATGGGCAGTCCCAGCAAATACAATATTTTCTGTTGAAAAACGGAAAACGAATTGGCGATAGTACCATTTATCAGGAATATGAACAACTTGTAAAAGATGCAAAATTTGATGATAAAATTGCCCAAAAAAGAGTAGCGACTTTTGTACAGACTCCAACTAAATTAGTACGTGAAATGGGACTTTCAATAAAAGAACCTGACATGCCTCATTCATCAAGATTTTATATTGATTCTTTTGTAATAAATGCACAACAAAATATTGCCTTTGAATCATCTGTACATTATATATATAACCATAGCTATCCAAAAACAGTTTTTACTTTCACCAAATTTGACAAAGCCATTAATCCATTGCATCAATTAAATATTGCAGCACTACTTTCAAACGAAAAGATTACCCTAAGTTTTGGTTCAGATGAAATGCAACAAATTGGCGAATGTTTTGATGGCCTTGGTACTGAATTTGATTGGTATTATCTAAATCAGCATAATCCAATGAATTATTATTTTGAAAGGGGAGAAACAGAGTCTCCATTTAAGGATATCATTCAGTTATCTTATACTTACAACCAATATCATCAACCTACCTATTATAAAGCATTGGTCAAGAAATTTTTTAAGCATGCTGATGATGGCAGATTAGCGGGTACGTATAAAAAGTCATTTACATATAGATACAAACAATAAACTTATTTATTAGAAACAGTATCAAGTTACCTCCTACAATTTTTATGCAAAAATTCCTATTGTTATTCAGTTTAATCCCTTTTATTACTGCTGCTCAAGTAAAGCATTCTTCAAAAAAAGCTGCACCCCTGATTGAAAGCATTACCAGCGATACAGTTAAAGGAAAATATAAAGCATTTGTTTTTGAATACGACCAGTTAAAAAGGGTCAGTAGTATCACAGAAAAAGAAAATGAAATAAAAAAAGGACTCAAGAACAAAACTAGTACAGTTGAAAGAATAATCGAGGTTCAAAAATTTCAATATCGTCAAGAAGAACAGATTCCTTTTGCAAGGCAAATAGATTTTTATGATGATGAAACTGGAGAACTAATTCCTGAGTACCAAAAATTGGAATATTTTCTATTTAAAAAAGGCAAACGCATTGGTGATAGTACCGTTTATCCTCTATATAAAGAGAAAGTAAATGCACGAGTGGCCACTTTTGTACAGACGCCAACTGAAGTAACTCATGAATTGGATCTTAGTGAAAAGGATTCAACTACCTATCATCCACCCAATATTTATTATAATCATTTTACTATAGGTAAGAAAAAAAATATAGTGGATGAATCAAAAGAACGTATTATTAGTTTCAGATTCAATCCTAGAGCTTATTTTACTTTTTCCAAATTTGATCAAGCCATTAATCCACTCCATCAATTAAATATTGCTCCACTACTTTCAAATGAAAAAATCAGTATCAGCTATAATGATGATGATTTGTTACTGCTATCTCCTTCTTTTGATCACAACGATGGTACAGAAATTAACTGGCATTTTTTGAATCTGAATAACCCATTAATGTATTCTATTGAAAGGGGAGAAACTGATTCTCCGTTTAAAGATATCATTCAGTTTTTCTATAGCTACAACCAATTTCAGCAACCTACCTTTTGTAAAACCATCATTAAAAAAGTGGTTAATAAAGATCCGGAACACAAATACGGAACAATTGGAACTTTTAAAAAGTCATTTACGTTTAGGTATAAAAACGGATAGGAGTGGAAGGGAGATCTATTATTAAATACATTTCAAGTACTTAAAAAGTTTATTTTAGTAGTATCAACAATGTTTGCTATCCATGAGTTCCCTAACTAAAAAAATAGCCATTTATCTGATGGTATTGCTATTCTCCGGAATGGCTGTGCAATCTCAGGAAAACATCCCCGATTTTCAATTGGCCCTGCAAGCCAAATTCAAAGCAGGAGTCAACATTAGTTTTTTTGAAAACTATTGGAAGCCAGAAGAATACCTGCTGGGCAATTATAGAAAAGTCATGGACAAAGTGGCGCTGGCGCATCAACTGGGTTTTACCAGTATTCGTCTTCCTGTTGCATTTGATAATTTTTTGGAAAAAGGGACCAACAATATCACCCAACAATTGCTGGATGACCTAACAGAGATCTATGATTTTGTGGCATCCAAGAATATGAACTTGATCATCACCTATCACTATGGCTCTTTGTACAAAAAAGATGACAAAGCCAAAGAAGCGGATAGGATTGCCGATATGTGGAGCCAGGTAGTAGCCAGATTCAAAGGCAAGGGTTATGAGCGTTTGTTTTTTGGATTGTATAATGAGCCTAGGATTGCGGTAGAGGACTGGCGTTACACCAAGAAACGCTTGATGTTTTTACTAAGACCCAAAGACCTAGACCGTTATTGGATTGTAGGTTCTACTAATTATAATGGCATTGATGCCATGATACAATTGAAGAAAATTCCAGGGGATAAAAAAATCATCTATACTTTCCATTTTTATCAACCCTATATCTTTACGCACCAAGGTGCACCTTGGGATCCCGAGAAAACTTTTATTAAGGGTCTACCTTATCCCTTCATACCAACAGCCATGCCGCCTAAGCCAGATAGACCCATGTCTAAGGATATGCATTATAACTATGATCATTACTCAGAACGAGCTAGCAGAAATTTTATAGACCAGCGATTAAGAATAGTATACAACTGGATGATGGAAAATCAAGTTCCAGTGATTTGCACAGAAACAGGATCTATTGGTAATATACCTAAAGAATACAGAGAAAACTATTTTAATGATGTCATGTATGTGATGAAATGGTTTGGTATCCCTGCCATGATCTGGGATTTAGACCAAACTTTTAAAATCATTGATGGAGACAAGCATCCTGTTAATGCTGTTTCCAACTGGGTCAATAGTTTTGAAAAATAATTAGAGTCTAAAGCCGGTCATAAAAACTAGCCCTAGATTTTTATCATCCAATTTAGAGGAATAAAAGCCCTTGAGTTCTGCACCAAGATAGATGTGCGGGCTGATGGCTTTTTTATATCCTGCTGCTAGTCCAAAATCGCCTAACGATAGATTGGTGGCGGTTGATCTTTGCTCACCCAATGGGGTTTTGGTATAGACCTTATTGAGTAAGATGGATTGACCCATGGTAAAACTGCCGTAAAAGTCTTGCAAGAATTTCATGGAAATTACTAACTGAATAGGGATGGCCGCATTTGAAATTTTGGCCTCACTTACAACAGTTGGCTTTTCTTTAATACTATATAAGCCATTATAACCAGTTTCTAAACCCAGACTTAAGTTATGTCCTGGTTCCCACATAAATCTGGTTACTAATGCAAAGTTGAATTCACGCACATATTGTTTGGAGACTTCCAGATTATTAAAATAGTAACTGGGCCCCATACCAGCATAAATACTAAAGCGATGTTTCTTGGTCTTGGTGGCATTGCTCAAATCCTGGGCATGCAAAGCAAAAGTACTGGCAAGTACCATTAATAAAACAGATCCCAACAACAATGCTTTTTTCATTTTCAAACTTTAAAACAAAGTATAATAATCATAAACCACATAGGCTGGATAATCCGTGATCATACCATCAAACTGTCCGTTGATTAAATAATTGCGAATCATATTTCTGTCATTCAAAGTCCAACTCAATACTTTAATCCCATTGGCATGTGCTTTTTGAACAGCATCCAATACCAGTCCCTCTGTAAACCTTGGTCCATAATATTTGCTTCCGTTTTCAATGGCAAGTTCTACCGATTGTTCACATAGGGTAGGAAGACTAGCATAACTGGGTTGTTTTTTGTACTCGGCAATTACATCGGCCGATGGCATGCCAGCAATGAAATGCACTGTTCTATTTTGTGCAGCCGCTCTTGCATAACCCTTTCTGATCACGGGCTCCAAGTATTTGAAAATATCGGGATTGCCTTTGATGTCTAACCATAAATAAGTCAGATTAGTGCTGTCAATAAAAGCGTTCAACACTTGCTCCACTGAGGGTACTTTTTGACCATCAATCAGGGTTACATAAGAACTGATTAATGCAAAACTATATTGGTCCCATTTGCCAGACAAGGGTCCTTTCAACGTTAATCTGGTATCAATGGTGGCGTCATGTACACAAATGGGTACATTGTCCTTGGTCAAGCGTACATCAAATTCCAAACCTCGGCAGCCATAGTCCTCATCATTTAGCACATTGAGCAAAGAATTTTCTGCAAATGGCGGGTCAGATGTGGTTTGCACCCCGTGGTGGGCCATCACCATAAAGTCTTTGCTTAGTGCCTTGTCTGAGAATTTGCGTTGGTACTGCAATTGCATGCTAGATCCATTGACGCCCGTGATTTTTAAATTATTGACAATGCCATTTAATAAATCAGTAGCACCATTAGCAGCAGTGATTGCAAATTGAATATTGCCTTGGTCTTTCTTTTCTGAATATCGCCAAAAGCCAGAAAACTGAATAGAACCATCAGTGGCTTTACCATATTTAAGAATAATAAAAATGCCTTCTTTGTTGCTAAAAAATGAAACCTTATATCTGGATACTTTGCAAACAAATTGTTCTCCCAGTTCATTACTGCCAGAAGCAAGGGTATAAATCCCCTCCATTTTTTTCATGATGCTGCCCGGAATAGATTGGGTATTCACCAGGTTCTCATCTTTGGATCCCGGGGGGATGGTAATCAGGTTTTTTCTGCATCCTGTTGTGAGCAGGAAGCAGAGTAGGATGACTAATGTATGTGTAGCAAATGCTTTCATGGAACTTAGAGATTTAATCCCAATTGAAATTCAGGAAAAATATATCGATAACTATTCACGGGTAATGCCGGCCAAGCCAGAATATGGTAGCGTAGATAATTGATCTTCAAACCCAATGACATGGTTTTCTGTTTGTACAATCTTTGTTCAAAACTGGTGGTAATGCTACCCCCATTAATAAAACCACTGTTATAAGCTATCTTATTACCCCCATGACTCACATTCATGCTACTGGTATAATATAAATCGCCCCGCACAGTTAAAGCTGTTTTTCCAAAATCATGCCCCCAAGTGATGGATGGTTGTTGCTCCCAGCCGGTAAGTACGGACTCAAAACCAAAATGATTGAGCATACCCAAATTGAATCCCAATTGGTAGCCAATTCCCAGATAATTGTTTCCAAACTGCTGGTTCCAAAAAGGTCCAAAATTAAATCTGTTTGAAATGATTAGGGAGGAAAGTCCGCCTTGTAGATTAAAGCCTTTGCCCAAACTGTATTTGGCACTATAATTAAACATGGGTGCATTCACCATGTCTAGGGTCCAGATTCTTGGTGGCACTACATAATATATAGAAAGGGCTTGGGTAAATTTTCCCTTAGGTTGTGATTGCGGCAACAGAAAGCTTTTTGAAGCTATATTGAACGGATCCGATTGGGCCTTGCTCAGTTGAATAGATAGAAAACCTACTACTGCAATACAAAACAGTTGTTGTTTGATTGAATACACCAAGGCACACAATGGGGATGCGTTTTTTGACATAAAAGGGATAATGGGCTGATATCAAATATAGTACAATAGTCATTTGACCTATTCCTTTTGGTTGCTCGTAAAAAATTAAGGTTATTTGCATTAAATAACTGTTAACATGCTTCCTAAGTACAAACGCATCCTGCTAAAACTTTCTGGAGAAGCCTTGTTGGGTGACCAACGCAATGGCGATCCCTTTAACCCCAAGATCATTGAACAATATGCCATGGATATCAAGTCTGTGACTGATTTGGGGGTACAAGTAGCCATTGTCATTGGCGGAGGAAATATCTATCGCGGAATGAATGAAGCAGAAAGCGGTATTGAACGCGCCCATGGCGATTATATGGGCATGTTGGCCACTGTGATTAATGCTATGGCTATGCAGTCCATGCTGGAGCGATTTGGGGTCTACACCCGTTTACAATCTGCTATTCAGATGGACCAGGTAGCAGAGCCTTATATTCGCCGCAAGGCCCTGCGTCACTTAGAAAAAGGCCGTGTGGTCATTTTTGGTGCCGGTACGGGTAACCCTTATTTTACAACTGATACGGCTGGATCACTCCGTGCAGTTGAGATGAAGGCCGATGTAATTTTAAAAGGAACCAGGGTTAATGGCATTTATACGGCTGATCCTGAAAAGGACCCCACTGCCACCCGTTTTGACAAAATCAGCTACGAAGAGTGTATTGCTAAGAACCTCAAAGTGATGGATATGACAGCTTTTACACTTTGTATGGAAAACAAGCTCCCGATTATTGTATTTAATATGAACGAACCTGGTAATCTCTTAAAAGTGGTGGAAGGTTCTGATTTGGGTACTTTGGTGAGCTAATCACCCGCTGCTGTAATTTATTTGAGACATTGTTTGGCCATTGGTAATTTCACAAGCATGAAGAAACTGTTCTTGGTCCTGTTTTGCACTATTGCACTAAAGGGTATATCGCAACAAAGGCTTACGTTAACAGATGCCATTAATCAGGCGCTGAAAAACAGTTACGATATTCAGTTGGCCCAAAACAGTCTTGACATTAGTGTGATCAATAATAGTGCTGGTGTGGCCGGGGGGCTTCCTACGGTTACAGCGGGAGCTAATGACAATGAAACCATTACCAGTATCAATCAAAAATTTCCTGATCCCGCACGTGATACCAAAAGAAGCAATGTTGGTAGTAATAACCTAACTGCCAATATTACTGGTAGTATTTTGTTGTACAATGGTCTTAGGGTGCAAGCTACGCGCGAACGCTTAGATCAATTGGAAAAGCAGAACCAGCAATTGCTGGCTTCCCAGGTTCAAAATACCATTGCAGCCGTAATGGCCAAATACTTTGACGTGGTTAGGCAGCAATATTTTTTGCAAGCTCTGGACCGTACCATTGAAGTTTCTAAACAAAAATTGAGCATTTTAGAAGTTCGCAAAGAAGTGGGTGTTGCCAATAATGCCGATATTTTTCAGGCACAGCTAGATTTGAATGCCAATTTACAAGCCAAGCAAACCCAGTTTTTGGCTATTGACTTGGCAAAAACAGATTTACTGAATCTGATTTTCTTAAAACCAGCTGATCAGCCCATAACTATCAAAGACACTATTATCATTGACAAGTCTTTGCGTTTAGACAGTGTTCGCGCCCAATTGAGTGAGAATCCTTTGGTGGTAGCTCAGCAACAACAGATACATATTAATGAGCTCTTGCAAAAAGAAGCCAAAGCCGCTAGCTACCCTACCTTGAGAGCAACAACCGGTTTTAACCTTTCTAGCCAAAGCAGTGCAGCGGGTTTTATCTTGTTGAATCAGAGCTATGGGCCCTTTATTGGTTTGAACTTGCAGATTCCTATTTACAATGGATCTATTGTAAAAAAGCAGCAACAGGTGGCTGGGATTAATACAAGAAGTGCTAAGACCATTTATGACAACCTTTTGTTGGACTATGAAACTGGTGCCGTAAAAACCTATCAGGCTTATACCAATACCCTAGAGCAATTAAAAACTGAGAGAGAGAATTTTAAATTGTCTCAACAGTTATTGGATTTGATTACCCAAAAATTTGAACTGGGTAATGCTACCATTATTGATGTTAAACAGGCACAACAGAGTTTTGAAAATACCAGTTATCGTTTGATCAACTTGAGTTATACCGCAAAGCTGGCCGAGATTGAATTAAAACGCCTGTCTAGCAAGCTGAGTTTTTAAATCCCCCTTAAATTATTTGATACTGATGCTAAATGGCATCTAGGCATTCTTTTTGATGCTAATATTGTCTGCTGCATACATTGTAGACTTATTTGAATTGTTGAATCATGAAATATAAAATCCTTTTCCTAGCAACGCAATTCTTTGTTTTATTTGGTCATGCCCAATCAATTGGTCCAGATAGTTTGTTAAATAGGTGGACGGTACAACAACCCATTGAGAAGGTCTATGTGCAGTTTGACAACAAACGCTATGCTCCTGGTCAAACCATTTGGTTCAAAGCTTATTTGACTTCACTTCAATTGCCTTCTTCACTGTCTAAGAATTTTTATCTTGATTTTCACGATGCCAATGGCAAATTAGTGGAACATATTGCTGCACCCATTGTCAGTGGGGTGGCGCTTGGGAATTGGGTGATACCTGATAAATTTCAAGGAGAAACAGTAACGGCAGTTGGTTATACCAATTGGATGCGCAATTTTGATTCAGCTTTTTATTTTAAAAGAATCCTTACCATACTTTCTAGTGTTGTAAATAGTCAAAAACCTCCAACCATTCTTCCAAGCACCACGGTTCAGTTTTTACCCGAAGGTGGTAATGCCATTATTGGAATCCCATCTAATATGGCATTTAAGGCAGTGAATCAAAATGGGTTACCAGTATCTATTAGTGGCACCGTTAGAAATAAAGCGGGTGAAGAAATTACCAGCTTTAGTAGTTCTCATCATGGTATGGGAACTTTCCAGTACCTCCCACAAACTGGAGAAACTTATACTGCCCATTGGGTGGATCAGCTGGGTAATAGTCAACAAACCCCCTTGCCAAAAGCAGAACCAGTTGGTGTAAATCTGATTGTACATCCAGGAAGTTTGGAAAGATTTTTTGAAATCAATCGCTCAGCAGAAGTACCAGAAGCTTGGAAAAAAATCACTGTTATGGTTCAGGCCAATGGAGAAGTATTGTTTAAAGCCATCGCAAACCTTTCTACTAAAACAGCTATTCGTAGTAAGATTCCAGTAATGCAATTTCCATCGGGCGTAGCCCAGCTAACGCTGTTTGATGCCAATAACCTGCCACTCTGTGAAAGACTAATTTTTGTCAACAATGAAGAATACCGTTTGAACGCCACAGTAAAAACGGATACTTTGAATTTGGAAAAAAGAGCTAAGAATGTATTTGAGATTACCGTAGAAGATAGCACATTGGCCAATCTTTCTTTAGCTATCACAGACGGAAATGTAAATGGAGTAACGGATGATAATATTCTTTCTTCTTTGCTACTAACCAGTGATATCAAGGGTTATGTACACAACCCGGCTTACTATTTTACCAGTGATGCAGATAGCCTGGCAAAGCAGCTAGACCTAGTCATGCTCACCAATGGTTGGAGAAGGTATAGTTGGTCTGCAGTGTTGGCTGAGAAATTACCCAAACTCCAATATACAGCAGACAATGCTTATCTGTCTTTGTATGGTAAAATTGAAGGACTATCAGAAAATAAGATCAAGAAAGCAGAGTTGATGAATATGATTTTACAATCAAAAGACTCTTCTAAGTCAATGATCTTTTTGCCCATTCAACCGGATGGAACTTTCTCTCAGCCCAATTTAATACTGTATGATACTACTAGAATCTTTTACAAACTCAATGCTACAACGCTTTGGGCCAAGAACAAAGTAAGTATCTGGAACAATTTGTATACGCCAAATAAAAATAGAATGATTACCAATACCCATTTTAATATTGATACTGCGGGTAATGGAATTTTAAAATTTATTGCTGCTGAAGCCAAACGTTTGGAGCAGTTGAAATTAGAGACCACTTTAAAAGAAGTAGTAGTAAAGTCAAAAGTAAAATCACCCATGCAGGAACTGGATCAAAAATATGCATCGGGTTTATTTTCTAGCGATGGCATTCAATTTGATTTGACCCAGGCCAATGAAGGTGGTAATACCGTATTAGGATATTTACAAAGTAGGGTAGCAGGCTTACAAATTAATAATGCTAATTCACCGGATGCAACTGCCACTTGGCGGGGTTCTAGAACCGATTTTTTCTTAAATGAATTTCAATCTGATGCCCAACAGATTTTTAATATTAACATGAATGACGTGGCCTATATTAAAGTATTCAGACCTCCTTTCTTTGGAAGTTTTGGCGGTGGTGCAGGTGGTGCTATTGCTATTTATACCAAGAAAGGGGTTGACGCAACTAAGTCAATTAAGGGCTTGGATTTTCTGGAATGGATGGGCTATTCACCTAGAAAAGAATTCTATTCTCCCAATTACGCAGAACAACAAGCGGGTTTTAATACCGCCGACTTACGCAACACATTGTTGTGGATGCCTTGGATCAATACCAATAGCAATAACCAAACCATTAAACTGCAGTTTTACAACAATGATTTTAGTAAATCCTTTCATTTGATTTTAGAGGGAATGGATAATGAGGGTAAGTTGGTACATATTAGTAAATTGCTGCAATAAGCAAATGCCATTACATGAATGATTTGATTAGGGATTCTAAATTGCCAAATGTAGGAACTACCATTTTTACGGTAATGAGTCAATTGGCTACAGAACATGGGGCTGTGAATCTGGGACAGGGCTTTCCTGATTTTCCAATGGATAAGGAACTAACCAGTTTGGTGGCAAAAGCCATGGAAGCTGATTGGAACCAGTATGCACCTATGGCAGGATTGCCCTTGCTTAGGCAGAAGCTAGCAGAAAAAGTGCAGCAATTGTATGGATCCAGTATTGATCCAGATACTGATATTACTATTACCCCAGGTGGCACTTATGCCATTTATACAGCACTCACCGCAGTATTACAACCGGGTGATGAAGTCATTGTTTTTGAACCTGCATACGATAGCTATATTCCCAATATTGAAACCAATGGGGCGGTACCAATAAGGATTTCTCTTTCTTATCCTGATTTTTCCATTCCTTGGGATGAAGTGAGGGAGAAGATAAGTAGTCGCACCCGGATAATCATGATCAATACGCCGCACAACCCTACGGGTGCGGTTTTGAACGCTACTGATCTCCAGGAATTGAGCAGGATTGTGGCAGATACCCAGATCCTAATCCTGAGCGATGAAGTCTATGAACACCTGATCTATGATGGCTTACAACACCAAAGTATTTTGCGCTATCCTGAATTATTGGCCAGAAGTTTTGTTTGTTTCTCCTTTGGTAAAACCTATCACTGTACGGGATGGAAATTAGGATATTGTATTAGTGCCCCAGCCTTGATGAAAGAGTTTAGAAAAATTCATCAGTTCAATGTATTTAGTTGCGATACTCCCAAGCAAGTGGGGATTGCGCAATTCATGGAGCACCGCAATGCCTATCTTGACTTGGGCAAACAAATGCAAGTAAAGCGAGATTTTTTTAGAGAACTGATGAAGGATACTCCCTTTCAATGCATTCCATCA
This sequence comes from uncultured Sphingobacteriia bacterium, assembly GCA_945957225.1. Classification (GTDB taxonomy): domain Bacteria; phylum Bacteroidota; class Bacteroidia; order Chitinophagales; family Chitinophagaceae; genus Sediminibacterium. The sequence continues at coordinate 12,409 of CAMFKK010000001.1, forward strand.
CATGGTAGTTATTTTGAGTGTTATAGCTATGGACATTTCTCTCAAGCATCAGACAAAGAACTAGCCATTCAACTCACCAAAGAATATGGGATTGCAAGCATTCCCTTATCGGCATTTTACCTTGATGGAACAGACCATAAAGTGCTTAGATTTTGTTTTGCCAAACAAGAAGCCACTTTGGAGAAAGCGGTTACCCAGCTCAAAAAGTATCGCCCATAGGGCAATTAAAAAATTCTAAGATTAGAAACTGTACAGCAAAAATTATTGGTGTTTTTTATTGAGGTCTAAACCTTTGTAAAATCCAAGGTCTTCTGCAGTAATCAATTTGGTCAAGAGGGCAATCTGTCCGGTATGATAAGATAAGTGTTCTGTTACGTGCAGGATGATGCCAATACCACTTAATTCATAGACCTGAACAGCTTTTACTGCAGCTAATTCCGCATCTGTTGCTGACGCAATGCGATCAATGCTTTGTTGCAGTACCCCATCAAAAAGCGCTTTTAATTCCGCTCTATTTTTCCCACCACGGGTGGAGAACTCTGCATCCCTATTTCTATTGTCTGCAGCGCCCCCCAATGTGGTTAGAATATATTGTGTGATATTGCCACAGAGATGCAATACCAAATTACCCATGCTATTAAGTGCTGAATTGGGTTGTTCCCAAATCCTATCTTCTGGAACCAAATCTAAACAGGCCAAGACACGTTTTCTACTTTCTTCCATTCTATAAATGGCCTGTTCCTTAAATTCGGTTCCTAGCATCGGTATTTTATATTTTTTCTTCTACAATTTTTCACTCTTCACTCCTCACTCCTCACTCTTCACTCTTCATTCTTCACTCTTCACTCTTCACTCTTCACTCTTCATTCTTCACTCTTCACTCTTCATTCTTCACTCTTCATTCTTCATTCTTCATTCTTCACTCTTCATTCTTCACTCTTCATTCTTCACTCTTCACTCTTCATTCTTCACTCTTCACTCTTCACTCTTCACTCTTCACTCTATCTCCATCCATCACCATCCAAGATATTACCCAGTCCACCCAATACAGATCCTTCTTCTCTTCTAGAAGTGGTACCGTATTGCAGAATTCTTCCTGCCAATCTGCTAATGGGTAGACTCTGAATCCATACCATGCCTGGTCCACGTAAGGTAGCAAAGAAAACACCTTCTCCACCAAACAAGGTATTCTTAATGCCTCCTACAAACTGAATATCGTAGTCTACATCGGCTGTAAAGCCTACAATACAGCCTGTATCAATTTTGATTAATTCACCTGGTTGCAGAATTTTTTCTTTGACAAAACCACTGGCGTGCAAGAAAGCCATACCATCTCCTTCTAGTTTTTCCATGATAAATCCCTCACCGCCAAACAAGCCAGTGCCTAGTCTTTTCTGGAATTCAATACCCACACTCACGCCTTTGGCTGCGCAGAGAAATGCATCTTTTTGACAGATGATTTTCTGCCCCATATGCTGCAGGTTTACCGGAATAATTTTTCCAGGATAGGGACTGGCAAAGCTCACATGCCTTTTGCCTGAACCAATATTGGTGAATGCGGTCATGAACAAACTCTCACCTACCAACACACGTTTGCCAGCATTTAAGAGTTTGCCAAATAAGCCACCACTATTAGATTGGTTACTGCCGTCTCCAAAAATGGTTTCCATGGCAATGCCATCGTCCATCATCATGAAGGCGCCGGGTTCTGCAATAGCAGTTTCATTGGGGTCTAGTTCTACTTCTACATATTGCATTTCTTCTCCAAAAATGCGATAGTCTATTTCGTGATTATTGATCATAATTTTCTTTTGATAGCAAATTACTGAGCCAACTGAAAATGGCAAATTCCTTTTTGATAATCGGCAAAAAAAAGCCGCCCCCATGCAGGAGCGGCTGTTCAAACAAAAAAACCTTATTAGAACCAACTACCAATAAACGATTCGTTCACAGTATTTGTGCCTTTTAATTTTTGTGCGCGTTTGATGCGTTTTGCGCGATGCTTTAACAAGGTAATCACCATCAAAGGCAAGAAGATCAGGGTTAATGGTGGAATGCCCAACATGCTGATCCAACGTCCACCATACATATTGCGCATAGGGCGTCTTAATCTTTCTGAGATCAGGTACATACTTGGTACAATCACCAATGTCATAAAGAAGGCAAATGCCAATCCAAAGATGATGGTCCATGACAATGGCTTCCAGAACACCACGTTGTCTCCTCCAAAGAAGATATGCGGATTCAATTCTGCAAACAAAGTAATAAAGTTGATATTGAATCCAATGGCAATAGGCAAGAATCCAAGAATAGCAGCCAAAGCTGTGAGCAGTACCGGAATAATCCTAGTCTTACCCGCTTCAATCAAAGCTTCTCTGGTTTTCATACCTCTTGCACGGAGTTCATCCGTAAACTCAATGACCAAGATCCCGTTTTTCACCACAATACCTGCTAGACCCACAATTCCAATTCCAGTCATAACCACAGATACACCCATTCCCGTGATTCCAAACCCTAACAATACCCCAATCACACTAAAGACAATTTCTGTAAGGATAATTACCGGTTTGCTAATGGAGTTAAACTGCAATACCAGGATGAAGAGAATCAGCATCAATGCAATCAATAAGGCTTTTCCTAAGAAAGCGCCTGTTTCTGCTTGTTGCTCTCCTTCACCGGTTTGTTTTATGCTTACACCATCGGCTTTTTGCTTAAAGTTCTCAATATGGGTAGCAATCACTTGGTTAACGGCTGTTGGCGTATAACCATTCAACACATTAGAACGCAATGAGATCAAACGCTTCTGGTTCTTTCTTTTTACCATACCCAATGTACTAGTGGGTTCAATATGTACCAATGAACTAATGGGGATATTCTTGATAGCACCACCGCTGGCAAAGTCACGGAAGCTAATCTTCATGTTCAACAATTCAACCAGGTTCTTACGTTGGAACTCATTGTTGCGCAATTGAATCTTGTACTCTTCCTTACCTTCTTTGATCTTGCTTACTTCTTTACCAAACAAGGCAGTACGCAAAGCCAACCCAATTTGACCAGAAGACACACCTTCAATCAAAGCACGCTCCCTATTCACTGTCAAGGTTAATTCAGGAGTAGATAAATCCACATCCATTTTTAATTCTTCTACCCCAGGTACTTGAATTGAATCTAAATAGTTCTTTAAGCCAACTGCTGTTTTAATCAGGTTGTCAAATTCTTCACTTGATACTTCAATATTTACTGGTGGTTCTGTTGGTGGACCATTTTGTTCTTGGTTCACACTAATCTCTGCACCAGGAATGCCTTTCATTACTTTACGCACACTGTCTAATAAGGGTGCAGTAGCAGCGCCATGGCGTTTTTCAAATTCCACAAAGTTCACCTGAATCCTGCCCAGTTCAGAACGCGTACTACGGTCTCCACTGGTAGGGTCACTTGCACCAACAGCTACGTTACTAATAATACTTTCTACAATGGGATTGGTCTTACCATTTTCAGTACCCAATACTTTGTTGACCCTTCCTTCTAATACTTTGGTAATAGAATCGGTATACAATACATCTGTTCCTACAGGAAGTTTTACATAAACAAAGATTTGGTTAGGGTCTCCTTTGGGGAAGAACTCAACAGGTACTTTACGCGCTGCAAAGAAAAACAGCGAGAAGAAGAATAGACCAATGGTTCCTAATAACAAGTAAACAGGTCTCCATCCATATAATGCCCAACGAAGCAAGCTCTCATAATGGTTCATGATCCATGGCAAAGCATGGTTTTGGAAATAGTGAATGGCATCATCCAGTACATATTTGTTTAAGATAACCAAGAGCATAAAGAAGATGAGTAGGTTACCCCAGAAAGGAGCACCCATCAAGTCTAATAATACACCCAAGATAATGGCAGCCCAGAATCCTTTCTTTTTAAAGATAGCAGACTTGGGTTCCTTTTCTTCTCCTTCAGCATGGTTCATAAAGTCTACCGCAAACACGGGGTTCATGATAAATGCCACCACCAAGGATGCTGCCAAAGTAAAGATGAGCATGGTTGGAAGATAGATCATGAACTTACCTATGATTCCCGGCCAGAATAGCAATGGGAAGAAAGGTGCTAATGTGGTTAATGTACCGGCCAATACAGGAATAAATACTTCACCTGCAGCCATTCTTGCAGAGATGGTGGCTGATAACTTTCCTTTTCCATCTACAAATATTCTGTGCGTATTTTCTATGACCACAATGGCGTCATCCACAATAATCCCTAGACCAAATAAGAGGGCAAAGAGTACAATAAAGTTTAAGGTTACGTGTCCACCTACAATTACATCGGCCCCTGGCAAAAATACAAAGGCAACAAACATACTAAGTGGAACAGAGAGTGCCACAAAGAAGGCATTCACTACGCCCATAAAGAACATCAGGATCACCAATACCAAAATAAATCCAATAACAATACTATTCACTAGGTCTGTGAAAGAAGTACGGGTTTTGATACTCATGTCTCCGGTAATCACCGCTTTCAAGTCTTTGGGAAAACTGGTAGCTTTAATCTCGTCAACAATCTTTTTTACGCCATCGCTGGTTTCAATCAGGTTCTCACCACTTCTCTTGATAATGTTAAGGGTAACTACATTTTTACCATCCAAACGTGCAAAACTTTCTTTCTGCTTAACGGTGTCTTTGATTACGGCAATATCTTTCAGATAAATGGGCGCACCAGTTTGGTTGCGAACAATAATCTTCTCAATATCATAAGCCGTTTTTAATTGTCCCTTTAACTGTAGGTTTCTTTTCATGGTACCTACTTCTAACAAACCACCGGATATGTCTACGTTTTCACGTTGAATGGCATTGCTGATATCGTCAAAAGTAACACCAGCACTTTGCATACGGTAATTGTCTACATTAATCTGGAATTCACGTTCGGGCGCACCAACAATATCAACACGGTTAATCTGTGGAAGATCTTCCAGTTTGTCTTTTAGGTCATCTGCATATTTCTTTAATTTTTGCAAGTCATAGTCACCACTAATATTGACATACATAATGGGTTGCTCACTAAAACTTACTTCTAATGCCGTGGGCGGCGATGTAAGGTCAGTAGGAAGATCCTGTTTGGCCTTGTCCATAGCGTCTTTGACTTTCTGCAATGCCACGTCTGTTTTAACATCGGTGTCAAATTCCACCATAATGGCAGAGAAGTCTTGTTGAGAATTACTGGTGAACTTTTTAATCTTGGCTCCAGTAATACCCTTGATTTGTTTTTCAATGGGTCTGGTTACCAGGTTCTCAATATCCTTTGGTGAGTTACCTACATAAATGGTTTGCACATATATTGTAGGAATAACTATATCAGGAAATTGCTCCTTGGGTAATGTTACAAATTGATAGATACCTGCTAAGCTCACAAAGAGCATCATCAGGTAGATGGATGTTTTATTTTTGATGCTCCAAGTGGTTGGTCCAAATTCTTTGAACTTTCCTTGGATGATTTCTAATGCGCTCATACGAGTGGTTTAATGGTTTTTCGCAAAAATGGATTGCGCGTATTATTTGGCGTCTGTGGTAATCAATTGTCCGTCATATAAACTCTGATGACCTTCTACAATGAGCACATCCCCAGCTTTTAATCCTGATTTTACTTCTAATTTGTTACCGTATAACTCACCTGCAACAACTACTCTTTTACGAGCAATTAATTTTCCATTTTCTGAAGCAGCCACCATTACAAAACGGCCCTTCTCGTCATTTTGTAAAGTGTTGATAGGAATTGTTACCGCATTATCTGCTTGATAATCTTGTACACGAACTAAGGCAATTTGATTGGGGCGGAAATTCTTGTCATATGGAATTTTGGCTTCTACGTAGAAACTTCTGCTATTGGGGTCAATAATTTTTCCAGCAACACCAATCTTGGCTTCCAATGTGCGATTAATATCTGGTAAGCTAATTTGTATTGTAGTACCTACCCCTACACGGTTTGCATAGTTTTCCGGAATCTGAGTAGTCACTTTTAAATCAGTAGTATTCACCACTTTAATTTGGCCAGGACCAGCAAATAACTCACCCACACGTACATTTACATCATCAGCCACACCATTTACATCACTATATACAGAAGTGAATTTAAGTTGTTCTTGGGTAATTTTAATTTGCTCTTCGGTGCTTTTCAATTGGTTCTCCAAATTTTCAACATTGTTCTTGGCTGTAATCAGTTGAATTTCTGTACCAATATTTTGTGCCCATAGATTTTGTTGTTTTTGATATAAGTTTTTAGCAAATGCCAATTGGGTCTTAATAGACTGCAAGCCCTGTTGACCAGCAATCAAACTTTGTTTTACCAAAGCGTCATCCAATTTCAAAATCAATTGACCCTTGCTTATGTTGTCACCCTTTTTAATATAGAGTTCACGAACCTGTCCGCCACCTCCACGGGGAGTAATAAAGGAAATATTCACCGCGTCTACTTTACCCTGTAGGTCAATATAGTGTGTGAATTTTTCTGTAACAATGGGTGCAGTAACCACCAATTTGCTTTTTTCAACTTTAGAGGAAGGATCCATTTTCAATACTTCAGCTTCCAGTTTAGCAATATTGTTGCCAATTTCTGTTTGTTGTTTTTTGAGTTCTTCTAATTGTTTTTTCTTGGCAGTTAATTCCGCAGAATCAGTTGATTTGCTTCCGCAGGCAGCCAAAAAGATAAGGGCTGCTAGCATTAAGATATTTGGTTTTTGTTGCATGGTATAATCTTTATAATGTTAGTTGGTGGGTTATAGTTTTCCTACGGCTTTGTAAAAATCTACTTTGGCTACAATGGCACCGTAAAGTGCATTTATATAATTGGCCTGTGCCGTACGCAAATCGGTTTGTGCTGCAGTGATTTCTGTATTTGAACCGGTGCCCAATTCAAATTTCTTGGTAGTTTGTTTAAATACATTCTCTGCTAATTCCATATTCTTTTTCTGATAGTCCAATGTGGTAATGGCGGCACTAAAATTCATTTTAGCTGTTTCTACTTCATTGTCAATGCTATTGCGTAGGTTTTCAATTTGGTTCTCGGTTTGTTTTAATTCAATACGAGATTTTTTCAGTTTGGCGTCTTTAGAGAATCCATCAAAAATGGGAATAGACACATTCAAACCAATAAAGGAAGTAGTGAACCAGTCTCCCTTTCCAAAGAAATTAAATTGATTTCTCTGAGCGTTTTTGGTATAAGCACCAGTTAATGCAATAGTGGGTAAATAGCTTAATTGGTATCTTCTTATATTAAACTCATTGAGTTTTTTGGCAAGGTTCAAGTATTGATAGTCTTTTCTGCTATCATAAGTGAATGCACTATCTTGATCAATACCCTGTTTAATCTTATCTTCTGATAACTGATCTGTTAATACTAAGGTATCTTTCACTGGCATCCCCATCAATGTTTTCAGACCCAAGTATCCCACACTAATATTATTTAGTGCTCTCAATTTTTCAGTTTCAATATTGGATACCTGAACAGAGATTTTGTCAATATCTAATTTTTCTGCAAAACCATTTTGATACAACACTTTTGTATCGTTTAGCAATTTGTTCAACCTATCAAGATTGGCGTCAAAAATGCCAATCTGTGTTTTTGAAGCTACTAATTGATAATAGATTTTGTAGATATTGGCTTTGATAGCTTCTTCTGTTACTTCTACATTCTTGTTTTGAAATTCAATACTGGTAGACCTGGCTTTTAAACCAATAAAAACCTGGCCATCAAATAAGAGCTGTTGCAAGTTCACACCTGCATTGGCATTAAACTTGGTTCCAAACTGAACTGGGATATAGGTTCCTGCTGGTTGTCCAAAAATTTCACCTGGTAATAGTGATGTTGGAATGGTTAAATAGTCATTACCACTGATATTACCCGTGATAGTTGGCAATGCTGCTGCAGTAATGTCGCGGTTTGTTTGGTTCTGAACCTGTACGTTTAACAGCGCGTTTCTAACCTGCACATTGTTTTTATGTGCATAGTCCACACATTCCTTAATAGAGAATGCATGTGAGCTGCTGTTTTGAGCAAAGGTTTGGAAACTTGCTATCAACAGCAAGCAAAACCAAAACATGCTTTTAATTGGCTTGTTCATGTGTAATGGGATTTTGTCTTTGTATTTTGTATTGTTGAATTTTTTTGATGCCCTCTAATGATGCTATACCATAAAGGAAATTTTCCAAAACCTCTTGACTCACTTTTGAGATATTGTATTTGGATGTTGGAAACACTTCTCCATTCATGACCACAAAAACGGATTCAATATGAAATTTGGCCAAGATGTCTACCTGTATTTCCGGTCTGTACAAACCCTCTTTGATGCCATTTTCCAAATTGTCCTTGATTACTTTGTAGAAAAACTCCTGTTTGTGTTCATTGAGTTTTTGAAAAGACTTGGGATGATATTTCTGAATATCATGCACAATGGAAGTGTTCAATTGCTTGAGCATGTCTTGCATGTCATCAATGGCCATAAATATTTCATGAATGGCATTCTCCTTATTCAATTTGTGCATTTCACATTGGCGATAGTTGCGTTGGATCTCAATTTCCAATACCCCGTCAACCAAGGCATCCTTATCGGCAAAATATTGGTAAATGGTTTTTTTGCTCATCCCCAGATGGTATGCAATATCATCCATACTCACACTTCTAATGCCGTATCGCATAAAAAGTTCATGTGTCTTATTGATAATTCGCTGTTCTGTTTCCATAATCTAAAAAAGTCACGCAAAACTATGGAAACTATTTAAGTAGCCAAAGTTTCCATATAAAAAAATTGTAAAATTTTGTTAACCGGTAAAAAAAAGGGATAAACCATCAAAATCTGCTTTCTTTGTTATTAGAAATCAAATTCCTACCCATGCGGCAGCTGCCCAAGCCTAGTTTTAGTGCTTATCTTAAGAAACTCTTGCAATTCTTTTTACAGGGCTTGATTGTATTAGCACCTATTGGTATTACCATTTGGGTGGTTTTGGGTCTTTTTAATTATGTAGATGGATTCTTACCCAACCTGATCAATCATCTAGCTCCTGAATTATTGGAAAAAGACGCAGCTGGTAACCTAACTCGTTTACCAGGTTTGGGATTCTTGGTAGTAGTTTCTTTGGTTTTGCTGGTAGGTTGGTTATCAAGCCTTTTTGTGGTTGGACGATTGGTAGCCGTTTTTGATACGGTCTTAGAAAGAACCCCTGGCATCAAGTTTATTTATTCCTCCGTCAAGGATTTTTTAGAGGCTTTTGCCGGAAATAAGAAAAAATTTGACCACCCAGTATTGGTGAATGTTGATGGTCCAGATGTTTGGCGTATTGGATTTATAACACAACATTCCAGTAAAGACCTTGGTTTAGAGGAGCATGTAACGGTGTATGTACCACATTCTTATGCCATATCAGGCATTACATACCTTGTTCCCAAGGTAAAAATTAAAGAACTCCCCCCACATATTCACCCTGCCGAAGCCATGAAATACGTGGTCTCAGGAGGGGTAAGCGCAACACATGAACAGGGTTCCTAAGGGAATCTGATTCAGAAATCGGCCAAAAGTTTCCTGTAAAAACGGTTAACTTGCGGTTTCAAGCAATCGAAATGAGTGTCCATAACTTCAATTCGGGGCCATCTATACTGCCCCAACCGGTACTGGAACAGTCCGCTAAAGCCATCCATGACTTTAATGGAACCGGTTTGTCCATTCTTGAAATAGGACATCGCACCAGCCATTTTCAATCTGTTTTAGATACGGCTATTGGTTCTGTAAAAAGACTCATGCAATTAGACGAGCAATATGAGGTACTCTTTTTACATGGTGGCGCTACTACCCAGTTTATGCAGGTTCCTATGAATCTGCTAGACCAAGATGAAACAGCCGCTTATTGTGATAATGGGATTTGGGGTAATAAAGCGTATAAAGAAGCATCCATTTTTGGAAATGCTGTTTTGGCGGCTAGTTCTGCAGATCAGTCCCATACCTATATTCCAAAACAGTTGTCCATTCCTGCCAATGCCAAATACCTGCATATTACTACCAATAATACGGTAGAAGGTACACAATGGCATGAATATCCCAATCTAGACATTCCATTGATTGGAGATATGAGTAGTGATATTTTTAGTAGGGAAGTAGATTTTAAAAAATTCTCTTTGATCTATGCTGGTGCTCAAAAAAATATGGGTGCTGCGGGTGTAAATATGTTGGTGATTAAAAAGTCTATTTTGGGCAAGATCAAGCGCAAAATTCCTACCATCATGAATTACCAAAAACATATTGAAGCTGGTTCTCTTATGAATACGCCACCTGTTTTTGCAGTTTATGTGAGCATGCTTACGCTACAGTGGATTGAACAAGAAGGAGGCTTAAAAGAAATGGGTAGAAGAAGCCAAGAAAGAGCAGATTTATTATATAATACCATTGATAGTCTTCCACTTTTCCAAGCCAAAGTGGCCAAAGAAGATAGGAGTCAAATGAATGCCGTATTCTTTATTGAAAATGAAGCATTACAAAATCAATTTTTAGACCAGTGTAAACAAGCCGGTTTTGTTGGTGTTAAAGGATATCGCACCGTTGGTGGTATCAGAGTTAGCATGTATAACGCACTTCCATTAAGCAGTGTAAAAGCCATGACAGATCTGATGCAGGATTTTGCAAAACAACACGGATAAAATCATCACTAAAAATAACAGATGGCAAACATCAAACCGTTCAAAGCATTAAGACCTCAAGCACAATTGGCCAAGCAAGTAGCTAGCCGACCTTACGACGTTCTAAGTAGTGCAGAAGCAAAGATTGAAGTTCAGGGAAATCCATTTTCATTTTTGCATATCACCAAAAGTGAGATAGACCTACCTGAAACAGTAGATGTTCATGCACAAGAAGTCTATCAGCAAGCAAAAGAAAACTTGGTGGCTTCTATTCAGCGAGATACACTTTTTAGAGAGTCAAAAGAATGTTATTATATCTATCAATTAATCATGAATGGCAGAAGCCAAACAGGTTTGGTATGTGTGAGCAGTGTAGATGATTATGAAAATGATATCATTAAAAAACACGAATTCACCAGACCGGAAAAAGAATTGGATAGAATCAATCATATTAAAACATCTGGTGCCCAAACTGGTAATGTTTTCTTGGCTTACAGGAACAATGATGCTATTGACCAGATTATTGAAAAGTGGAAAACCACTAAGTCTCCTGGTTATGACTTTACTGCAGAAGATGGTATCCAACACACTATTTGGATTATCAGTGATGGCAGTACCTGCGATAAAATCACCAGCATTTTTGCAGAACAGGTTCCTTGTACTTATATAGCAGACGGTCACCATCGCGCAGCATCTGCTTCAAAAGTGCGTGCTGCTTTGGGATCCGCAGCCACAGAGGGTTCCAATCATTTTCTAACTACGCTTTTCCCTTCTAATCAGTTATTCATCATGGATTATAACCGTGTGGTAAAAGACTTAAATGGCTTAAGTGCTGATGCATTTTTAGCTGCGTTAGAGGAAAAATTTACCGTAACCATAGAAGGAATTCAAGCATTTAGACCTGCCAATTTGCACGAGATTGGTTTGTATTTGAACAAACAATGGTACAAATTAGTAGCCAAGCCAGGTACTTATACAGAAGACCCCATTGGTGTTTTAGACGTTACCATTTTACAAGACAATGTACTTTCTGCCATACTCAATATCAATGATCCAAGAACCGATACAAGGGTAGATTTTGTAGGTGGTATTCGTGGATTGGGTGAATTGGAAAAAAGGGTTGATAGTGGTGAAATGGCTGCAGCATTTAGTATTTATCCCGTTACTATGGATCAATTATTCAATATTGCAGATAGCGGAAAAGTAATGCCACCAAAAAGTACTTGGTTTGAGCCAAAATTAAGGGATGGTTTGTTGACGCATTTGATTTACGAATAACCCAAACCGCATGCAAAAATTAGTGCTGATCTGCAGTTTCTTAATTGCTTCTTGTCAAGCTTTTGCGCAGCAAGACGTTAAACAGTTGTATGAGTCTGCCAAGATTTTAATGCGGCAGGGCGAGTATGAAACGGCTACTACCATCTTGCTCAAAGCTGTAAAGCAAGACAGTACTAATCTTGATATGCAAAAAGACTTGGCTTATTTGTATTTGTTGCAAAATAATCCGGTGCTTTCTGCACAAATATCCAGACCATTAATAGATAGGGCTGACGCCGATGCGCAGTGCTTTCAAATGCTGGGTATGGCTTATAAGGCAGCGGCTAATTATTCAGAATGTGCCACTTTGTATAAATATGGTCTTTTGAAATTTCCGCATGCTGGTGTTTTGTATAATGAGTATGGAGAGCTTTTGGCCATGCAACAGCAATTGGACCAAGCCATTATTCAATGGGAAAAGGGGATTGAACAAGACCCCAATCATAGCAATAATTATTACAATGCCAGTATGTATTATGCGTTGAACCGAAAATGGTTACGCGTGGCTTTGTATGGCGAATATTTTATCAACCTAGAAAGCTATACGGCTAGAACAACAGCCGTTAAGGGAAAACTCCTAAATGCCTATCAGGCATTATTACAACCAGGGGCATTGGATCAATTTGGTAAAGGCAATAATTTTGAAAAAGCTTTTGCAGCTGCTATTTGTCAAAACAACAATGCCAGCAAGCCTGTGAATATTACCATGGATCATCTGTTAGCCGCAAGACTTGCTTTCTTGAAAAATTGGACTGCTGAAATAGCCAGTCAATTTCCATTAAGATTGGTGGATCACCTACTGCAAATACAAAAAGAAGGCATCTGGGATGCATACCAGCAATGGGTATTTGGTGCAGCTCTAAATCCTGCAGACTACCAACAATGGCAAACTGTTCATGCAAAAGAGGCCCATGCCTATCTACAATTTCAACAAGGAAGGGTATTCAAAGTACCTACACAGCAGTATTATACCGGAAACTAATTGTTAAAAATTCTCTCAAAAGCCGATGGATCTTCATCGGCTTTTTTATTTGTCTGCTTTTACCTAAATTGAAAGTTCTAACTACGGTTTCCTATATAACGATTGCATATGAATAGTAAAAGATTATTTGATTGCCTTGAACACCAATTGCAACATTTTCCCAAAGAGGATATGTTGGCCGCAAAGGAAAACGGCAAATGGGTTAAGTACAGTACCGCTGAAGTAGCAGATATTGCTAATAAATTCAGTGCTGGTTTATTAGCATTAGGAATAAGCGGTAATGATTTCACGCCCGAAGGCGCAGACAAAATTGCCATTATCAGTAATAATAGACCTGAATGGGTGTTTACAGATTTGGCTACCCAACAAACTGGAGCCATTTTGGTACCCGTTTATCCTACTACTAATCCATTGGAGTTAGAATTTATTCTCAATGATGCAGCTGTAAAATATGTATTTGTCAGTAGCAAGGATTTGTATGAAAAAGCAAACGATGTTTGTGCAAGGGTTCCTTCTGTTAAAAAAATATTCAGCTTTGACAGACTAGAGGGTGTTGCACATTGGACAGAAGTATTGGCTATGTCAAGCCCCGCTAATTTGGAAAAAGTAGCTGAAGCTAAAGCGATGGTACCAACAGAACATTTGGCCACCATTATTTATACTTCAGGAACTACAGGTACACCAAAGGGTGTGATGTTGAAACACAGTAATATTTACACCAATGTCTATTATTCAAAAGTGAGCTTTCCTTTTAATGATGCACCTGAAACCAAGGTCCTGAGCTTTCTGCCCTTGAATCATATTTTTGAAAAGATGTGTACCTATATCTATTTATTTAGTGGGATCAGCATCTATTATGCAGAAAGTTTAGAAACCATTGGCGATAATTTAAAAGAGGTAAAACCAGATGGATTTACAACAGTGCCTCGTTTATTAGAGAAAGTGTTTGAGAAAATCATGACAGCGGGTTCTCACTTAACAGGCACTAAGAAAAAGCTTTTTTATTGGGCTGTAGGATTGGCTGAAAAATATGATAACCAAAAAAGCGGTGGTTGGTGGTATGACACCCAATTGGCCATAGCTAATAAACTCATTTTTTCTAAATGGCGTGAAGCACTAGGTGGCAATATTAATTTTATAGTTACAGGTGGTGCTGCCTGTCAAGTAAAACTCTTGCGCATTTTTAATGCTGCACGCATACCTGTTTATGAAGGATATGGTCCAACAGAAAATAGCCCGGTAATTAGTGTGAATAGAAAAGCTGTTGGAGGAACTAAGTTTGGTACTGTGGGTCCTGTGATTGAAGGTATTCAAGTAAAACTAGCAGAAGACGGAGAGATTTTGGTAAGTGGAAGTTGTGTAATGGCAGGTTACTATAAACGCCAAGACCTAACGGATGAAACCGTAATCAATGGTTGGTTGCACACAGGAGATATTGGTGTCATGGATGAGGGTAAGTACTTAAAAATTACAGACAGGAAAAAAGAATTGTTTAAAACCAGTGGTGGTAAATACGTTGCCCCACAGCCTATTGAAAACAAACTCAAGGAAAGTCCCTTTGTTGAGCAGGTTATGGTGGTTGGTGCAGAAAGAAAATTTGTGGGCGCTTTAATTGTTCCTTCTTTCCCCACACTCAAAGAATGGATGCGTGAAAAAAATATACCTTTTACAACGGCTGAAGACGCTTTGCATCATCCTAAAGTATTGGAACTCTACAGAGAACTGGTAGAGAGTTTCAACAATTTCTTTAACCATGTTGAACAGATTAAAAAATTTGAATTAATTCCAAGGGAGTGGAGTATTGAAACGGGAGAAATGACGCCAAAAATGAGTTTGAAAAGAAAAGTGGTCATGGAAAAATTCAAGGAAAATGTTGAGCGGATTTACGCATAAATAAAAATCCACATAATTCAAAAAGCTCGGGTAACCGGGCTTTTTTCTTGTTAAGACCTTGAATGGTTCTTGCTTTTGAATGTTTATATTTGAGAAAAGCCTAAATTTTTTATCCATGTACAAAAAAATCTCAGCCACCGTTTTTTTTGCCTGCTTGTTTCAGATGCTGATGGCTCAACCAAAAGCCATTCCAACACCACAAGTAGAAGCCATTAAAAAAGAAGTCTTAACCAGTGTTGCTGGAAAAGAAAAAGCCGTACAAGAAATGGTAGACATGGTGTTTAGTTATGGAGAATTGGGTTTTCAAGAAATTGAAACCTCAAAATACCTCACTGGCATTTTAGAGAAAAACGGATTTACTATTGAACGTGGCATTGCGGGTATTCCCACTGCGTGGATGGCCAAATGGGGTAATGGAAGTCCGGTGATTGCCTTGGGGTCAGACGTTGATTGTATTCCCAAAGCTTCACAAAAACCTGGTGTAGCTTATAAAGACCCCATTGTAGAAGGAGCACCCGGACATGGTGAGGGACATAATTCTGGACAAGCCGTAATCATTTTTGCTGCTATTGCAGCCAAAGAAGCTATGATCAAAAACAAGATTCCCGGAACACTTTTGATCTGGCCAGGGATTGCAGAGGAACTGGTTGGTAGTAAAGCTTGGTATATCCGTGATGGTTATTTTAAAAATGTAGACGCTTGTATATTCACCCATGTGAGTGGAGATTTTGGTTGCGACTATGGAGACAATGGGAACAATGGATTGGTATCTGTGAAATTTTCTTTTGAAGGAGATGCGGCACACGCAGCTGGCGCACCATGGAGGGGTAAGAGTGCATTGGATGCTGTAGAGCTGATGGATATTGGTTGGAATTTTAAACGCGAACATTTAAAACCCACTCAGCGTTCGCATTATGTGATTACAGATGGCGGTGATCAACCCAATGTGATTCCATCTAAAGCCAGTGTCTGGTATTATTTTAGAGAAAGAACTTATGACGATATTCAAAACATGTATGATGCTGGCATCCGGATTGCCAAAGGCGCAGCCATGATGACAGAGACCAATATGAAGTACCAAATTTTAGGTACTGCTTGGCCAGGACATTTCAACAAAGCATTGGCACAAGCATTGCATGCCAATATTCAAAAAGTGGGATTGCCTGAGTGGTCAGAAGCAGATCAGCAAATGGCTAGGGCTGTTCAAAAATTAGTAGAAGCTCCCAAGAAAGATAATGCCGGAAGAGAAATCAATGGATTGAGAAATAAGATTGATACCCTAAAAGGTTCTGTACCATTTTCAATGGGTGGTGGCTCTGATGATATTGCCGATATTTCTTGGAACCTACCTACCATTGTGCTAAGGTATCCTGCAAATATACCCGGCACCAAGGGACACCATTGGGCCGATGCCATTGCCATGGCTACACCCATTGCACACAAAGGTTCATTAGCTGGCGCAAAAGCCACAGCACTCACTTTAATTGACCTCTTTACCAATCCCAAAGTATTGGCAGATGCTAAAGATTATTTTACCAATGTGCAGACAAAGGATATCAAATACAAACCATTTATATCTGCAACAGACCCCCCTGCTATCTACTTAAACAAGGAGATCATGGGTCAGTATCGCGAGCAGATGAAACCTTTTTATTATGACCCTTCAAAGTATGGTACTTATCTAGAACAACTTGGAATCAAATATCCAACCGTCGAGAAAAAATAGAATAGTTAAAAAGCAGAAAATAAAAATGCCTCTGAATTTTCAGAGGCATTTTTAAATAAAGCCAGTTAGTTCTTCACTCTTCACTCTTCACTCTTCACTCTTCACTCTTCACTCTTATTCTATTCCCGGTTGTTTTAATTGCCAACTAGTTTTCTTTTTTTCTGCGTCTACAATGGCTTGAACATCGGCCAATAATTTTTTTGCATCATAGACAATGCCATCTTTAATGGTGTATTGCACACCACCAGTTCTAACAATTTTATTCTCACCCGTTAATTCAATAGCACCGGTTCCATAAAGCACTTGTAAGTTTTTGAGTGGATTGGCATTGACAATGGCAAGGTCAGCCAGCTTACCCACTTCAACGGTTCCTAAATCTTTTTCAACACCTAGTGCCTGAGCGCCATAGAGTGTAGCAGACCTAATTACTTCAAGAGGATGAAAACCTGCTTCACGCATCAGTTCTAATTCACGGATATATCCAAATCCATAGGTTTGATAAATGTATCCATTGTCAGAACCTGTAGTTACCCTACCACCACGATTTTTGTATTCATTGATAAAAGTCATCCATAAACGATAATTATTTTTCCATTCTACTTCTTGTTCGGTTCCCCAGTTTACCCAATAAGATCCATGTGATTGCAATGAGGGTTCAAAGAATTTCCAAAGTGATGGAAGGGTATATTTTTCATGCCATTCAGCCCTGCGTGCCCTATGCAAATCTCTGTTTGCGTCATAGATATTGAAAGTAGGATCTAGCGTAAAATCTAAGGCTAACAATTCATCCATTACTTTATTCCAGTGTGGTGTGTATGGCGCTGCTGCTTGTTTCCATAATTTACCCGCTTCCTCAAATCTATTTTGTTCACTGTTATAATTATAGTCTACAGGAAACTGTTGTACGGTTTTGTCTGTGAATAAAGCTTCTGGTAAACCATACCAATGCTCCATACTGGTCATACCAGCTTTGGCAGAACTTAACACGTTCCATCTTGCAACATCGGTTTGTGCGTGGTGTGCGCAAGAACGTAGTCCTAGTTTTTTATTTTCTCTAATAGCTGCGTCCATGACTTCTGGAGAAGCCCCAAAGAACTTGATACCGTCTGCACCATTCTTGGCATTTTGTTGCACCCAAGCCCTTGCTTGTTCTGCATTGGCAATAGGGGTTGGACTACCCATTCCAAAAGCGGTATAAGCAAAAATGCGTGGAGCCGTAATGCTATTGGCGGCAGATTTTCTTTTTTGGTCCAATACCCAATCAAGGCCGTTACCGGCCGATGGGTCTCTAATGGTGGTAATGCCATGGGCCATCCATAATTTAAACACGTATTCAGCTGGAGTACCCTGTTCTCTTCCACCAATATGACCGTGCATGTCTATAAAGCCAGGCATGGCATACATGCCTTCACAGTTTAATTCTTTGCCCCCTTCTTTAAGAGCGGGTCTGCGCGCTGGATTAATTTTTCCATTTGGATTTCCAAGGGAGGCAATTTGTACAATCTTATTTTTTTCAATCACAATATCTACTGGACCATAAGCTGGTGCTCCTGTTCCATTGATGAGTGTTACGCTACGTATAATGAGTTGGGAATACTGACCATCACCTTCTTTTCTATCAGGTGCTTTTTGAATCTGGGCCATTAGAGCAATAGAGATGGAGCATAAGATGCCAATAAGCATCCCGCAATAAATTTTGTTACGCATAGCAGTTGTTTGTGGCTTGAATATCGGTATTATTCTACAATGGGTGTGCTCCTGCACTGGTTTTTCTTCCTAGATTCTAAGAACTTATTTCTGATAACCGTTTGAACCGGTATCCCCGAGATCTTGCTTTCTAACCAAGAAATAATATCTAGATACATAAAGGCCCTTGTTTCTAATGGATCGTGTTCCAGCTCTTTTAGTTTGGCCAATAATTTTTCAAAAGCAGGTTTGAATTCTTGATTTTGTAATCGGAAACTCTTTTTTACAAAATCAAAAACAGCTAGTTCTACTGTACTTAGGTTTTCCATTTTGTACATGAAACGATACACGTTTTTAAGTAGGTATTCCAAGAGGTTAAAATTGCCCAATTCATAATGCGCAATCAAGTGTAACAATCTAGCATAGCACTGCAAATCCGTTCTTAGGTCAACTTTCCAGTTGATAATCTTGTTCAAATAATCAATGCTTTTGTCGTGGTTGCCGCTGCCAAAATAAAGTGAAGCTATCTTATAATAGAAAACCAATACCCGATGCCTGTCTAGGTACAATTCGTATTCTTTGAGTTTGGATTCTATATAGGGCACATCGGCCAAGCCATCTGTAAATGTACCTTCTAGAAAATGCCCGTTTAATTTAGATATTTGCAAATAGACAAAAACCTGAATTAGGTTATTTTGATTTGCTAGTACAATGGGTGTTTGAGAAAATGCTTCAAATTGTGCAATGGTCTCTTTGAATTTTTGATAGTTTTTCAAGTCAAAATGCGCACCCATTAAATTGTGCATGCCCTTGATATAATGGGCGGTTTCCACTTCTATCATCCTTGGCTCGGCCTGAAACAGATCTACCCATTTTTGACAATATCTATAATAACCAATCAGGTCCTGAGTAATAAATGCATGCCAACAATAGCACTGATATCTATACAAGCGTTCATAGAAACCCTTGGCATTTTTGGAGGCCTCAATCACAGAATTATTGAAAAATCGGTTCAATTCTTCCGTGTCCTTGCTATTTCTGGCCAGCCCATTTTTGATATACCAACTATATAATTGCAAGGAAAGATTGGACAAAGCCCCAATCATGGTCAAACGCTGATTGGTTTCTTCTACATCGGCAGCTAATTTGTCTGCACGGTCTTGCATACTCCTAGTAATATGTAGACTTTCTATGTTCTTTTCTAGGAATAGGGCTTGCAAAAGGTAAGTAACCTGGTTATTGGCCTTGGCTAGATCCTTGATCTTCTCCAAAATCCGCAAACTCTGGTAGTAAAGCCCTTTATTATACAGTATTCGTGCAAAATCAAGCTGTTCGTGTAGCTGAAGGTCAATATTGTCTTCTTGTTTTAATAACCTTAAACTGGCCAAAACCTCCTTATAGAGATGGGCTTTTAGGTTGGATAATTGCTGTTTTTGAATACCTGGGGTCTTTTTTAGGAGCAATTCCTCGTCATATTCCTCCATTTTGTCCAATGCATCAAACAATTGGGTGATTTTCAGGTCTGAGGAACCTGTGTTCCGGGTCACGTAAAGCTTGAAATTCCGCTTTTCCGACCTTTCCAAGGACTGGACCAATAAAAATAAGGCGTCGGTAGAACGGTTAGGCATCGTATTTTTTTATTCCTAAAATCCAGTAACAGTAAGGCTTTCAGCAAATATAAGACTATTTGACCAGTGTAAAACCACCCCTATTTTGATCTTTCTTAGAGTTGGGGGCTCACTATATTCGAAAATGGCAGGTTCCCATTTTGTTGTTAAAGGCAATCGATGACAAAAATAGGAGCCTGCCTTCTTAACAAAAATCAGTGTTCATGAGTGAGAAGGTCTTCATATTCGATACCACATTACGCGACGGGGAACAAGTACCCGGTTGTAAGCTAAATACCAAAGAAAAACTGGATTTGGCCTTGCAATTGGAAGCCTTGGGTGTTGATATCATTGAAGCAGGGTTCCCCATTTCTAGCCCGGGCGATTTTGAATCAGTGACCCAGATTTCTAAAGCTATAACCAATGCTACGGTATGCGGTTTGAGCCGAGCGGTTCAAAAAGACATTGAAGTAGCGGCACAGGCTTTAAAATTTGCCAAAAGACCAAGGATTCATACGGGAATTGGTACTTCCGATTTTCATATCAAGAGTAAATTCAACTCAAACAGAGAGGATATTCTAGCAAGGGCCATTCAGTGTGTTAAATGGGCTAGAAATTTCACAGATGACGTGGAATTTTATGCCGAAGATGCAGGAAGAACCGATAATGATTACCTAGCACGCGTGGTAGAAGCTGTGATAAAAGCAGGCGCTACCGTGGTGAATATTCCGGATACTACTGGCTATTGCTTACCATACCAATACGGGGAAAAAATTGCTTACCTGGTTAACAATGTTGCCAACATTGACAAAGCAATCATTTCTTGCCATTGCCATAATGACCTTGGATTGGCCACTGCCAACAGCATTGCTGGCGTGATTAGCGGTGCAAGACAAATTGAGTGTACCATTAACGGCTTGGGCGAGCGCGCAGGCAATACTTCTTTGGAAGAAGTAGTGATGGTGATTGAACAACACAAACACTTAGGGTTCCATACGGGTATTAATCATAAGCAGCTCTATCCAATAAGTAGGGAGGTGTCTGATGTAATGCGTATGCCGGTGCAACCAAATAAAGCCATTGTTGGTTCCAATGCTTTCTCACATTCTTCTGGTATTCACCAAGACGGATTTTTGAAAGACGCCACCACTTATGAAATCATCAACCCAGAACAAGTAGGTGCGGGTTCGAGTAAAATTGTACTAACTGCCAGAAGCGGTAGAAGTGCATTGGCACATCGTTTACAAAAAATTGGATACCAGTTTAACAGAAACGATATTGATTTTTTATACGAAAAATTCTTGCAAGTAGCAGATAAGAAAAAAGAAGTGGAAGAGGATGACTTGCACCAGCTAGCAAAGGCATATATGCCTGAGTTGGCCACTAACTAGGGTTTTCTCATAAGTATAGTTTTAGTTTTACGCGTGGGGCTTTTGCCCCGCGCTTTTTAAAAACAGAGTTCTTTTTTTATTCCGGATGATGCACTATATTCGTTGCAAGAACAACCTATGTTACAAAGCAAGAACAATAGTGTCACTATCATTAGTACCATCATTTTGGAGGTGGTAGTCATTATTATTCCAGCACTGAACGGAGGTTGCGCAAATTGATAGTTTAAAAAACCAACTATAAAAAGCCCCGCCTCCAAAAAGGCGGGGCTTTTGTTTTTCATCATCCCAAAAAAGAACAAACAGATTATGGCAAATTATTTTAACGAAGACACAATTATCTATCTAGACGGGGCTTTTGTAAAAGCAGCCGATACCAAGATGAACCTCTATAGTCAGTCATTGCACTATGGCTTTGCAGTGTTTGAAGGGATCCGCTCTTATAGAACAGTATCTGGTGAGACCAAGATTTTCAAAGCAAAGGAACACTATGATCGTTTAAGGGTTTCAGCAGAAACGCTTTCACTTCCTTATGAATATGATACCGATGAACTCATTGCCGCTACTTACAAAGTATTGGCAGAAAATCATCTGCAAGATGCGTATATCCGCCCATTGGTCTATGTGGGAGAGAATATGAGCTTTAATAAAAACACCAGTGCTCATCTTACTATTCAAGCATGGGAAATGGGTGCTTTTTTGGGTGACAAATTGTTGCGCATCATGACTTCTTTTTTTGAAAGACCCAATCCCAAAGGATTTAAAATTCATGCAAAAGCGGCTGGTCATTATGTGAATTCCATTATGGCGTCTCAGGAAGCAAAGTCAATGGGTTATGATGAAGCGCTCTTGACCGATATGAATGGTTTTGTGGCTGAAGGTCCTGGAGCCAATATGTTTTATGAAAGAGACGGCAAATTATTTACACCTGCCCTGGGTAATATTCTACCAGGTATTACAAGGGCCACTGTTTTAGAAATCTGCCAATCCTTATCTATACCTGTTGAAGAAAAATTCTTTACTGTTCAAGATGTTTACGGTGCGGATGCTGCATTTTATTGTGGCACTGCTGCTGAAGTCATTGGATGGGAAAGTTTAGACGGAAAACCATTTGCTAAAAATTGGAATGATACTTTGAGTCGCAAAGTGCAACAAGCTTATTCCGCATTGATTGTTGAGAAAAAATAAACTGAAGATGGAACTAAATAAATATAGTAAGACCATTACCCTAGACCCAACGCAACCTGCAGCACAGGCCATGTTTTATGGGATTGGTTTAACAGATGAAGACTTGCACAAGGCACAAGTAGGTGTTGTGAGCATGGGTTACGATGGTAACACTTGTAACATGCACTTAAATGACCTTGCTGTTAAAGTAAAAAAAGGCATTTGGGAAAACAATTTGGTGGGTTTGATTTTCAACACCATTGGGGTAAGTGATGGCATGAGTAATGGTACCGATGGTATGCGTTATTCACTAGTGAGTAGAGATATAATTGCAGACAGTATTGAAGCGGTTTGTGGTGCGCAATATTATGATGGATTGATTGCCATTCCTGGTTGTGATAAAAATATGCCAGGTTCTTTAATAGCCATGGGCCGATTAAATAGACCAGCCATTATGGTCTATGGAGGTACCATCGCTCCCGGCCATTACAAAGGTCAAGACCTAAATATTGTTTCTGCTTTTGAAGCCCTTGGTCAAAAGATTGCAGGACAATTAAATGAGGCAGATTTTAAAGGCATTGTGCAACATTCTTGCCCTGGCGCTGGTGCTTGTGGTGGTATGTACACGGCCAATACCATGGCATCGGCCATAGAAGCATTGGGAATGAGTTTACCATTCTCCTCTTCTAATCCAGCTTTAAGTGATGAGAAGCAAAAAGAATGCGAAGAGGCTGGTAAAGCCATCAAGCTTTTGTTAGAAAAAGATATTAAACCAAGAGATATCATGACCAAGAAGGCATTTGAAAATGCCATTACAGTGATCATGATCTTGGGCGGTAGTACCAATGCCGTTTTACACATGATTGCCATGGCAAAAAGTGTAGACGTGAGTTTAACACAAGACGATATTCAAGCCATTAGTAATAAGACGCCTGTATTGGCAGATTTTAAACCCAGTGGAAAATATTTGATGCAAGACTTACACCAATATGGTGGTGTTCCTGCTGTCATGAAATACTTATTGCAAAAAGGATTCTTGCATGGCGATTGTTTAACTGTAACTGGAAAAACCATTGCTGAGAATTTGGCCAATATGCCTGATCTGAATTTTGATGAACAAAAAATTATTCTCCCCCTTGAAACGCCTTTAAAAGCTACTGGTCACTTACAAATCTTATACGGCAATTTGGCCGAAAAGGGGTCTGTTGCAAAGATCAGTGGTAAAGAGGGAGAGCGTTTTGTTGGACCAGCTCGTGTGTTCAATGGCGAGCAAGAATTGATTCAAGGAATCAATAGTGGTAAAATCAAACAAGGTGATGTTGTGGTAATTACCCATGTAGGACCCAAGGGAGCGCCTGGTATGCCAGAAATGTTAAAACCCACATCGGCCATTATTGGCGCTGGTTTGGGCAAGTCAGTAGCCTTGATTACGGACGGTAGATTTAGTGGAGGCACCCATGGATTTGTGGTGGGCCATATTACTCCAGAAGCCTATGTAGGTGGTTTAATTGGCTTGGTGCAGGACGATGATATTATTGAACTTGATGCCGTGAACAATACTATACATTTAAAAGTCAGTGAAACAGAAATTGCCCAGCGTAGGGCTAATTGGAAACAACCAGCTTTGAAAGCAACCAAGGGTGTTTTATTCAAATACGCACAGTGTGTAAAAGATGCTTCTGAGGGTTGTGTAACCGACGAAGCTTAAATTATTCCTATCAAACTCAATATCATCTGATGGAAACTTTAGCAACAGTACAAGAACCAAGTTTAACCAAAGCAACCAGAACCATTAATGGTTCGCAAGCCGTTTTGGAAGCTTTTGTAGCAGAAGGGGTAGATACTATATTTGGATATCCCGGCGGCGCTATCATGCCTATTTATGATGCCTTGTATGATTATCATGATCAACTAAAACATATTTTGGTCCGTCACGAACAGGGCGGTATTCACGCAGGTCAGGGATATGCCCGTGCTTCTGGAAGAGTAGGAGTGGTCTTTGGTACCAGCGGTCCCGGAGCAACTAATTTGGTTACCGGCTTAGCCGATGCTATGATTGATAGCACCCCATTGGTTTGCATCACCGGTCAAGTTTTTGCGCATTTGTTGGGTACCGATGCTTTTCAAGAAATTGATGTGATCAATATTACCACGCCAGTAACCAAATGGAATTATCAAGTTACTGATGCAACTGAGATTCCTGCTGTATTGGCAAAAGCATTTTATATTGCTAAAACAGGAAGACCTGGTCCGGTATTGATTGATATTACCAAGAATGCACAATTGCAACAATTTGAATACGAAGGTTACAAACCATGTAGCCATATTCGTTCTTATAGACCCAAGCCCATTGTTCGCAAAGAATATATTGCTCAGGCAGCTGAATTAATTAATCAAGCAGAACGTCCTTTTGTTTTATTTGGTCAGGGTGTAATTTTAGGTAAGGCAGAAAAAGAATTCAAAACCTTTATTGAAAAAGCGGGTATTCCTGCAGCTTGGACTGTGATGGGATTGAGCGCACTAGAAACAGATCATCCATTGAATGTGGGAATGTTGGGTATGCATGGCAACTATGGACCCAATGTACTCACCAATGAATGTGATGTACTCATTGCTATTGGAATGCGTTTTGATGACCGTGTTACAGGACGCTTAGATAAATATGCTAAGCAAGCCAAAGTGATTCACTTAGACATTGATCCTTCAGAAATAGACAAGAATGTAAAAGCCACTGTAGGTGTTTGGGGAGATTGTAAAGAAACACTGCCATTGTTAACCAAATTGGTGGAATCAAAAGTATATCCCCAGTGGGTGAATAGGTTTAAAGAACATCTGGAAGCAGAGGTAACGGAAGTCATACATGATGAGCTGAATCCTAAGGGTGAAGTATTAACTATGGGAGAAGTGATTCGCAACCTCAATGAATTGACTGGTGGTGATGCCATCATTGTTACTGACGTAGGTCAGCACCAAATGGTGGCCTGCCGTTACGCCAAATTTAATCAGTCAAAAAGTAATATCACATCCGGTGGTTTGGGAACCATGGGTTTTGGTTTGCCTGCTGCCATTGGTGCTAAGTTTGGAGCACCGGATAGACAAGTGGTAACCATTATTGGAGACGGAGGATTTCAAATGACTTTGCAAGAATTGGGCACCATTATGCAAAATGAAGTGGATGTAAAAATCCTGATTTTGAATAACCAGTTTTTGGGAATGGTGCGTCAATGGCAACAACTCTTTATGGATAAACGCTATTCTTTTGTTGACATTGCAAGTCCAGATTATGTGACTTTGGCAAAAGCATATGGCATTGCCGGACAGCGCGTCAACAAAAGAGAAGACTTAAATGGAGCTTTGTCTGCCATGCTCAATCACAAAGGTTCTTTCTTATTAGAAGTAATGGTGGGTAAAGAAAACAATGTATTCCCTATGGTACCACAGGGTTGCAGCGTAAGTGAAATCAGATTAAAATAATATCATTCATAAATACCCTAGGGGTTGGTCATGCAAAAAGAGGAATTTACCATAACGGTGTACACCGAGAACCATATTGGACTGTTGGTAAGAATTGCCACCATGTTTAGTAGAAGAAAGATCAATATTGAGAGTTTGAATACATCACCTTCTGAAGCTGAAGGGATTCACCGCTTTACCATTGTGATCAATGAGTTTGAAGAAGTGGTTCGTAAACTGGCACGTCAAATTGAAAAACAGGTAGAAGTGTTAAAAGCTTATTATAACACCAATGAAGAAATTATTTGGCAGGAATTGGCTTTGTACAAAGTGTCTACAGATGAAATTGCAGAGAAAGCAAAAGTAGAAAGACTCTTGCGTGAGCATGGTGCAAGAGCGGTAGTGATTCGTAAAGACTATACCATTTTTGAAACCAGCGGACACAGAGAAGAAACAGACAAGTTGGTAGAAGTATTGGCGCCTTATGGGTTAATTGAATTTGTGCGTAGCGCACGCGTTGCCATTATCAAAGCCAGTCATGGATTCCACGAGAAACTCCGTGAATTTGAAGAAACAGAACCAGGTGAAGAGCAAATTGAAAATGAGTTCCTAGACAAACAGGAAACCGTATTTAGCATGTAATTAAACAACAAAACATTTATAAACAACCGATGCCCTTGGGCAGCAAAAACAAAACAAATGGGTAATTATTTCAACACACTTTCTTTAAGGGAAAAATTGAATCAACTGGGTGTATGCGAATTTATGGACAAATCAGAATTTGCAGACGGTGTAGAAAAACTGAAAGGAAAGAAAATTGTGATTGTAGGATGTGGAGCACAGGGTTTAAACCAAGGGTTAAACCTGCGTGATTCCGGTTTAGATGTGTCTTACACTTTGCGCAAAGAAGCCATTGATGCAAAACGTCAGTCCTGGAAATCTGCTACTGAAAACAATTTTATTGTTGGCACATATGAGGAATTGATTCCAACAGCGGATCTTGTAATTAATTTGACTCCAGACAAACAACATACTTCAGTAATCAATGCTGTAATGCCCTTGATGAAACATGGTGCCACCCTTTCTTATTCCCATGGTTTTAATATTGTGGAAGAAGGTATGCAAATTAGAAAAGACATTACCGTAATCATGGTGGCACCCAAATGTCCTGGTTCTGAAGTACGTGCAGAATACCAACGCGGTTTTGGCGTACCTACATTAATTGCAGTTCACCCTGAGAATGATCCAGAAGGAAAGGGTTGGGAGCAGGCAAAAGCCTATTGCGCAGGAACAGGTGGTCACAGAGCTGGTGTATTAAAATCATCTTTTGTAGCTGAAGTAAAATCTGATTTAATGGGTGAGCAAACCATTCTTTGTGGTTTGTTGCAAACCGGTTCTATTCTTTGTTTTGACAAGATGGTTGAAAAAGGCATTGACAAAGGATATGCTTCTAAACTCATTCAATACGGATGGGAAGTAGTTACCGAAGCCTTAAAGCAAGGTGGTATTACCGCTATGATGGATAGATTGTCAAATCCTGCCAAGATCAAGGCTTATGAATTGTCAGAAGAATTAAAAGACATCATGCGTACTTTATTCCAAAAGCACCAAGACGATATCATGAGTGGAGAATTTTCTAAAACCATGATGGAAGACTGGGCTAATAATGATAAGAACCTGCTTACTTGGAGAGCTGCAACAGGAGAAACTGCTTTTGAAAAAACGCCTGCCGGCGATGTAAAAATTGCTGAACAAGCATTTTTTGACAATGGTTTGTTATTGGTTGCATTTGTTAGAGCAGGTGTGGAATTGGCATTTGAAACCATGGTGGAATCTGGTATTAAAGCAGAATCTGCTTATTATGAGTCATTGCATGAGACACCATTGATTGCCAATACCATTGCGCGTAAGAAATTGTTTGAAATGAACCGCGTTATTTCTGATACGGCTGAATATGGTTGCTATTTGTTTGATCATGCTTGCAAACCATTATTGGCAGATTTTATGAAGAAAGTAGATACTGATGTGATTGGTAAGAATTTCAACAATGGTATTGATGCTGGTGTTGACAATAAAGTATTGATTGCGGTGAATGAAGTAATTCGCTATCACCAAGTAGAATTGGTGGGTGCGGAATTACGCAGGGCCATGACCGATATGAAGACCATTAGTACTATATCATAATGTAGTTTGCCTGCTGAACCCTCATGTTCAGCAGGCTATTTTTTTGATGGATCAACTTGAAATGCCAGAAGATTTTATTATCTTCAAGCCTCATTAGGAACATGCAATCACTGCAACAACATATTATCCTTTCCAATACAACGGCTTCTACGCTGTTTGTTGTTGTTCCTACAACTACCACTACGACCCTGTAAGGGGTTGTCATTTCCATATTATCAAAGGGCTGTAAAGCTGTTCATCAACAAGATCAAATCATTTGTTCCTAAGGGAATCTGAAATAGAAGACATGCAAGTATTAAAATTTGGCGGTAGCTCTGTGGCCAATGCCAAAAACATGAACCAAGTAGTTTCCATTGTATTGGAAGCAGTGAAAAAAGAACCACTGGTATTAGTAGTATCTGCCATGGGTGGTGTAACCGATGCGCTTTTGCAAACGGGGAATTTGGCAGAAAAAGGAGATGAATCTTACCAGCAAATACTAAAAGGCTTGGAACAAAAGCATTTAGACGCAGTAAGAGCGTTATTACCCATTCAACAACAAAGTGCTTGTTTGAGTCAGGTAAAACAAAAGTTCAATGAATTGGAAGCCATCAGTGATGGTGTATTCTTATTAGGAGAATTATCTGACCGTACAAAAGACAGAATGGTCAGTTATGGAGAGCTACTTTCTTCTTTAATTCTTGCGGCAAAATTTCAATCTATTCCACAGGAACAGCATTGGATTGATACAAGAAATTTGATTAAAACCAATTCTAACCATGGGAATGCTATAGTAGATTTTGGAAAAACAAATGCTCTGATGGCTGCTTATTTTCAGCAGCATCCTGCCAGTCTTTATATAGCCCCGGGCTTTATAGCCAGTGATCATCAGAACCATACTACTACTTTAGGAAGAGGTGGTTCAGATTATACAGCAGCTATTTTTGCCGCATCAGTAGGTGCTTCTGTATTAGAAATCTGGACCGATGTAAGTGGCATGATGACCGCTGATCCAAGACTGGTAGCAAATGCAAAACCTATTCAACATATTTCTTATCAGGAAGCCATGGAGCTTTCTCATTTTGGTGCTAAAATCATTTATCCCCCAACCATTCAGCCTGTGATGACTGCCCATATTCCGGTATGGGTCAAGAATACTTTTGCAGCAGAGGAACACGGTACTTTAATTGAGAATGGTACCAGTATCAATGATAATATCATTCGCGGAATCTCTTCTGTTAACAAGATCAGTTTACTTAGCCTGGAAGGCAGTGGTATGGTGGGTATTCCTGGATTTTCCAAGCGCCTTTTTGAATCCTTAGCTAATCAAAGTGTGAATGTGATTTTGATTACCCAAAGCTCTTCTGAACATAGTATTTGTGTAGGGATCAATGATGCAGACACAGATAAAGCCAAAGCAGCTATAGACCTCATGTTTAGCCATGAAATTCAAACCGGAAGGGTAGAACCTTTGAAAGTTGAAAGGGATTTGTCTATTGTTGCCTTGGTAGGTGAACAGATGAAAAGCCATCCGGGCATCAGTGGCAAAATGTTTGGTGTGCTTGGTAGAAATGGGATTAATGTGCGTGCCATTGCACAAGGTTCTTCAGAAAAAAATATCTCTGCTGTTCTTTCTTCTTCAGATGTTCAAAAAGCCATCAACGTATTACACGAGGAATTCTTTGAAACTACGTATAAACAGTTAAACGTATTTATTGCGGGTACAGGTAATGTAGGCGGAAAGCTCTTGGCTCAATTGCAAAAGCAATATCAATACTTATTAGAGCATTTGCGTTTGCAAATACGGGTGGTAGGTTTGGCTAATAGTAAACGCATTTTGGTGCAAGAAGAAGGGATTGACCTTGATAACTGGAAATCTGGTTTACAAGATGCGCCAATTGGAACTATTCACCAATTTGTAGAACAGATTAGAACCCTGAACTTACGCAATAGTGTTTTTGTAGACGTAACTGCCAATGCAGAAGTGGCAGCTGTTTATGGGAAATTACTTACTAGGTCTATTTCCGTAGTGGCTTGTAATAAAATTGCATGTTCTTCTGCTTATACTTCCTATCAGCAACTCAAACAACAGGCCAGAGAATACAATGCTAAATTTTTGTTTGAAACCAATGTTGGAGCTGGTTTGCCTGTGATTGGAACCTTAACAGATTTGCTCAGAAGTGGCGATTCTATTAGCAAAATTCAGGCGGTACTTTCTGGAACCCTCAACTTTGTATTTAATAACTACAATGCTACAAAGCCTTTTGCCCAAGTGGTTAAACAGGCACAGGAAGAAGGATATACAGAGCCAGATCCCAGACTGGATTTGGGTGGAACCGATGTGATGCGCAAGATCATGATCCTGGCTAGGGAATCTGGCAGACAAATAGAAATGGAAGATATAAGTAATGCGTATTTTTTACCTGCCAGTTGTTTTGAAGGAACAGTTGAAGACTTTTATAAAGAGATGGAAAAACAAGAACCTCATTTTAAAGCTATCTATGATGCAGCTGCTGCCAAAGGTTGCAAGTTGAAATTTGTAGCGGCTTATGAAAATGGAAAAGCTTCGGTTGGTTTGCAACATATTCCTGCAGACTCAGACTTTTATCATTTGTATGGCAAAGACAATTTGGTGTTGTTTTATACTGAGCGATATCCAGAACAACCCCTAGTGGTTAAAGGCGCAGGTGCTGGAGCTGATGTAACAGCTTCAGGAGTATTTGCAGATATTATTCGTGTAGCAAGGGTTTAAACAATTAAAGATGGAAAACAAATTAGACCTCAATAGCCCTTATGAAATGGACTTTTCTGCAATAGTAAAAGTGGAAGCGCCTGCTACTGTGGCCAATATGGTTTGCGGTTTTGACGTACTTGGGTTTGCCGTAAATGAACCCTATGACCAAATGCAGATTAGGTTTCAAGAAAGGCCCGGTATTACCATTATCAATGACGATGATTATAACCTACCCACCGACCCAGAAAAAAATGTAGCGGGTGCAGCATTGTTGGCTATGATGGAAGAATTACCCAGCAATATTGGTTTTGAACTCACTATTAAAAAACTGATCAAACCAGGCTCTGGGGTGGGCTCTAGTGCAGCTAGTTCCGCTGGTGCCGTGGCTGCTGCCAATAAACTTTTGCATCATTGCTTTAGTAAAGAAGACCTAGTTAGGTTTGCCATGAATGGAGAGAAAGTAGCATCAGGTGTTAAGCACGCAGATAATATTGCACCCTGTATTTATGGAGGGGTCACTCTGATCCGTTCCATTTTTCCATTGGATATTGTAGCATTAACAGCACCCCCCTTATTTGTAACCATTGTGCATCCACAAATAGAGGTTAAAACTTCTGATGCTAGAAGCATTTTACAACAAAAAGTATTGCTTAAAGATGCTATAAAACAATGGGGAAATATTGCAGGACTGGTAGCTGGTTTATTACAATCAGACTATGCATTAATTGGAAGATCTTTAGAAGACGTATTAATAGAACCCGTGAGAAGTATTCTAATTCCAGGTTTTGATCAAATTAAAGCACAAAGCAAAGAAGCTGGTGCTTTGGGTGGAGGCATCTCTGGTTCTGGTCCCTCTATTTTTATGTTGAGTGAAACAGAAGCTACTGCTCAAAAAGTAGCAGGAGTGATGCATCAGATTTATGATAATCTGAAATTGGATCACCATACCTATGTAACCACCATTAACCACAGTGGCGTGAGATTTGTGGATTCATTTACTACAGAAGACGCAGCTTTATGAAATATAGGAGTCTAAATGCAAACGCACCAATGGTAGATTTTAGGGAAGCTACCATTAGAGGTCAGGCACCAGACAAGGGTTTGTATTTTCCCATGCAAATACCCCAGTTAAGCAATTCATTTTTGGAGGCATTGCCAAGCATGGACAAAACTGCATTGGCTTTGCAAATAATGCAACCCTATGTTGGTGAAAGCATTGATACCAATAGTTTAGAGCAGATAGTAAAGGAAACAGTTGATTTTGAGTTTCCCTTGGTTAAGATTAATCAGGACATTTATTCCCTTGAATTATTTCATGGTCCAACCCTGGCTTTTAAAGACGTGGGTGCCAGATTCATGAGCCGTTGTTTGGGGCATTTTTCCAAAGCTGCTTATAATAAGACCACAGTCCTAGTAGCAACATCAGGTGATACTGGAGGGGCCGTAGCCAATGGATTCTTGGGTGTGGATGGGGTAGAAGTAATTATCCTTTATCCAAGTGGTAAAGTGAGTCCGGTTCAGGAATTACAATTAACCACTTGTGGTCAGAATATCAAGGCCCTTGAAGTGATGGGTAGTTTTGACGATTGTCAGGCCATGGTCAAAGATGCCTTTATGGACAAAGACTTGAATGGTCATCTTTCGCTCACATCTGCTAATAGCATCAATGTAGCTAGGTGGTTGCCACAACAACTCTATTATTTCTTTGCATGGCAACAATGGCTTCAAATGGGCTTTACAACAGCACCAGTGATAGCGGTACCTAGCGGCAATTTTGGAAATCTATGCGCGGGTTTAATGGCTCATGCCAGTGGATTACCCTTACAACATTTTATTGCAGCTTGTAATATCAATGATGCAGTACCTGCATATTTACGCACGGGTCAATACCAACCCAAGACAGCTATACCCACAATTAGCAATGCCATGGATGTAGGAAGCCCCAGCAATTTTGTGCGCATCTTAGAATTGTTTGCTCAGGATCACCAAAAAATGGCTGCAACTATGAAAGGTTTTACGGTATCAGATGCTATTACTCAACAGACCATTGCAGCAGTCTATCAACAATATGGCTATATCTTGGATCCACATGGAGCGGTTGCTTATTACGCATTAGAATCATTTCAAAATAACCATCCAGATGCCAAGGGTATCATTTTAGAAACAGCCCATCCTGTGAAATTTCCAGAAACGGTAGAAGCTGCCATTGGCAAATCCATTCCTATTCCAGCATCGGTATTGCCCTTGTTCCAGCAAAGCAAAAAAAGCGTTCACATGCAGGCCAATTTTGCCGCATTAAAAGAATGGTTATTGGCACAATAAAGACCGGATGTATGGTATTTTTTTAGGATTGCTTAACTTGGCCATGTTTAAATCATTGCCATGCTTGCCAAAATCTTGCGTATTGCCCTTCTTGTTTTTTTAGTTATTAATGCTTTTGCAACTGCCATGGCGCAGCAGAAAACTTATTGCAATCCTATCAATATTGACTACGGCTATTGCCCCATTCCAAATTTCTCTGAGCAGGGCAAACATAGGGCCACAGCGGATCCTGTGATTACAGTATTCAAAGGCAATTACTATTTGTTTTCAACCAATCAATGGGGTTATTGGTGGAGTCCTGATATGGTTCAGTGGAATTTTGTGGCCAGAAAATTTCTAAAACCCTGGCATAAAGTCTATGATGAATTATGTGCCCCAGCTACCCTTGTTATGGGAGATACTTTATTGGTCATTGGTAGCACCTATGCTAAAAACTTTCCTATTTGGATGAGTACCAATCCACAAAAAGACGAATGGAAAGAAATAGTAGATAGCTTTCAAGTAGGTGCTTGGGATCCTGCATTTTTTCTGGATGAGGACCAGCGTTTGTATATCTATTTTGGCTCTAGCAATACCTTTCCCACTTATGGCCAAGAGCTTGATAGAAAGACTTTGCAACCCATTGGGGAGCGCAAAGAATTGCTCCGTTTAAATGATAGTATTCATGGTTGGGAACGTTTTGGTGAATACCATGATAATACTTTTCTGAAGCCATTTATAGAAGGGTCATGGATGAATAAACACAAGGGAAAATACTATTTACAGTATGGTGCTCCTGGAACAGAATTCAGTGGCTATGGCGATGGGGTATATGTATCAGACCATCCCATGGGGCCCTTTACATACCAGTCTCACAATCCTTTTTCTTTTAAGCCTGGTGGATTTGTAAACGGAGCTGGTCATGGGGCTACCTATCAGGATCTGTTTCAACAATGGTGGCATGTATCTACTCTGGTGATTGCAACCAAGAATAATTTTGAAAGAAGGATTGGGATTTGGCCAGCAGATTTTGACAAGGATGGCATATTATATACCAATACAACCTACGGCGATTATCCTCATTATCTGCCAAACAAAAACGCGGATCATAGCAAAAGTCAATTTACCGGTTGGATGTTATTAAACTATAACAAACCCATACAAGTGTCCAGTACTTTAGGTGCATTTTCCGCCAACTTGGCCAATGATGAAAATATCAAGACCTATTGGAGTGCAAAAACAGGTACCAAATCTGAGTGGATTCAGACTGATTTAGGTACAGTTGCTACTGTAAACGCTATTCAAATCAATTATGCAGACCAAGACGCGGATATCATGGGTAAGCAATCTGGTTTGTACCACCAATACCAACTACTTGGAAGCAAGGATGGCAAAACCTGGGAATTGCTCAAAGACAAATCACAGAACAAAACCGATATTCCACATGAGTATCTTGTTTTTGACAAGCCTGTACAGACCAGGTATATCAAAATGCTCAATATACATGTGCCCACAGGAAAATTTGCCATCAGCGGTTTACGTGTATTTGGCAAAGGAAGCGGTGCAGTGCCTGATACTGTGCAGCATTTTATTGTTTTGCGAGGCGATAGTGAAAGAAGAAGTTCTTGGCTAAAATGGCAGGTAAATGAAAAAGCAACAGGTTATGTTATCTATACGGGAACAGCACCTGATAAATTATACAATAGCATCATGGTCTATGGTACCAATGAATATTATTTCTCTGCTATGGAAAAAGACAAAGCCTATTATTTTCAGATAGAGCCCTTTAATGAGAATGGGATTGGTAGAAGAACAAGCGTAGTTAAAGTGGAATAATTAAAAAGATTAGATCTGGTTCTCTACAATAAATTTCATCAACGCACCTGGTGAATTTAGTTTGAGTTTCTGCATAATGTTTTTCCGGTGGGTTTCAACCGTATACACACTCAAATGCAATGTTTGCGCCATTTCCTGATTGGTTAGGCCTTGTTTAATATATTGAATAATCTCTCGCTCGCGCTTGGTTAAATTAAACTGCTGAATAAAGCTGTCATTGAAATCACTTGATTCAGCATCCCCATGACTTGGTGTAGAAAAATTGGCACCAGAATAAACCATGCGAATGGTTTGAATCAATTCTTCTTTCTGACTGCTCTTTAACAAATATCCATTTGCCCCCTTTGTTTTTGCTTCTTTGATAATGGCATCATCAAAATATCCAGAGAGCATTACAATCTTGATATTGGGGTAAGATTGCTTTATATACTTGATGGTTTCAAGCCCATTCATTTTGGGCATATTGATATCTAGTAAGATTAAATCCGGTTTGTAAACAGGTAACATATCCAATACTTCTCTTCCATTATTGGCAATACCACACAAATCAAAATCGGTTTCCCTTTTGAGCATAAGCGTGAGTCCTTCAATGAATAAAGGATGATCATCCGCGAGCATTATTTTGATAATTGTTTTTTCTTCTGTTCCCATGGTATAGCAATGTTGCCTTTTAAGGACTTAATAAATATACAAAGAACTTGGTATATAGTGAAAATATCTATATAAACTAATGGTTTTGAATGATTCTTTGCTTAATAAATATCATTTTTTTTGGTTAAGAAAAACCAAAAAATTGCTGTTTTTTCAATAAATACAAAGACACTGGTATTTCCCACAAGTTACCAAGCATCTAGTTTTGACCTATCAATGAATTAATAGTCACCAAGCAAAAAAAACTTTTAAGTCCTGTGTAGGATATCCCCTACAGAATTTCTGTAGCTACACTTACAACCCCGGCCTAATCCCATCCGGAGCTTTGTAAAAGATCTAAAAGC
Organism: uncultured Sphingobacteriia bacterium; assembly: GCA_945957225.1. Classification (GTDB taxonomy): domain Bacteria; phylum Bacteroidota; class Bacteroidia; order Chitinophagales; family Chitinophagaceae; genus Sediminibacterium. The sequence goes on from CAMFKK010000001.1 coordinate 48,307, forward strand.
ATTGTTCATGGAACTAGCAATTCCACCCTTAACCGCTTTACATGAAAAATTTTTTACTCAGCACAGCTGCTGTTATTTTAATGTCTTTATGTGTCCACTCGGCTCTTGCCCAGTACCAAGCCATAGGCACATTTAACAGCTTTGGCAAACCTAATTACCTATTGAATCCTTCAGATGTGATTAGCGTTTCAAGTAAAAACGATATTTTGGCATCTCTACCTGAACGCCGCAACATACCCATTTACAATCCCAGGTTAATAGCAGCAGGAAGACCTGAAACCATTGCTTTAACAGCCACATCAGATGTATGGATCAGTTTTGTGGATGAGGGTGCTGGTTATCAGAATATTCTGGGTTATTATACTTTTCCTACCAATGCTCCCTTGGGTGTTGCTCCAATACCTACACAGGTCCGTATTATTTTCCCCAATGCAAGTAAGAAAGATTTTGGTGGAGAATTGAATGCAGGTGATAAAGTGTATTTAGGAAATTTTCAAGCCAATACTAGTATTGGATTTGTTTTACTTGCCCATGGTTGGGATGAACAAGCTATGGCCATTACAGAAGGTAAATGGCGCATATATTCTGATAGTCGTTTTAATCCGGAAGATGATACCAATTTGCGTAAGCATACGGTGATGTTAAACGATACCACATATAAACGTTTTTTGATAGGAATTGAAGATATTAGAAGGGATGGCTATGATAGCGATGAAGACTTTAATGACCTATTGTTTTTTGCAACCATTAGTAATCCAACTGCTATTAAAAATTTAGATAGTATTCCTATTCTTACAAAAGATGGATCGATAGCTTTTTCTGGAAACACGGGAGGATTAGAAAGTAAAAGCTTGGGCGATGCCGTAGCTAAGAGAATGTTTAACCATGCAGTAACCAGTACACAGGGTCCATTGGATTATGACAAATTACCCAAACTGCAGCAAACCAGTATCAGAAATGCAGCAATGGGTGTAACTGCCAATAGCAGTCTTTCTTTGAGCGATATTATGCCTACCAAAATGTTGGATAGTGGCTATACCGCTTATGTGACTACCGCTGCTGATATTACCAGTATTACCAATGCAGTAGAAGTGCGTTCGGTTGACTTTACTATTAATAAAGAGTGCAGGGCAGTTGCATTTGCTACCAAGACAATTGCAGTGATGTATGACCATACCAAACCCGTTTGTGACCGTTTAAAAGGCGCCGAGTTAATGGGTATGGATAATTTTCAAATTGGCAATTTGAATTTTGTTAGATATACCTTAAAACAAGCAAAGGGAAATATTGAATACGCAATTAGTTTCACAATAGGTAAGAAAAAAGGTAGAGAAAGTTTCTCTTTCCAATCTCAATGGTTGAACCAAAATTACCAGGCAGAAGACACACTTTATAATTATCAGGTATGGGGTGCTGCGCCTTATTATTGTATTGACATGACGCTAGAAATTCTTGCTAGGTTAAAAGGAATCATGCCAGTAAATACCCTAAAAGCATCAGAAGCTTTGCCCAAAACATATATTGTTTCTGGTAAAAGAGAAGGAGCCAATTTGCAACTAGCATTAAATAATAGCAATGGAGCTGGGTCTGGTTATGTGCAGATAGAAGAAAAAGCCAATGAGAATAGCACTGTGACTACCAAAAGAAATGTACCAGTTACTTTGAGTGCTAATGGGAAATCTCTATTGAATATTCCTGTGAGTGATGCTTATGAAACTACATTGAGTTTGTATCTCAACAACCAATTACAAGACGTGGTATTTATGGCTGATGGTAGTTGGAATGTAGATTATAACAAATCTAGCACTGTGCTCAAACAGTTTAGCGTGACAAATGATGCAGCTGCGTCAACCGTAAAAACAAATGAAGTTCCATTGTTTAGAAATGTACAGATGGCAGCTACCACCAGCGATTTTGTTTCTGTATATAAATTATTAAAAGGTGGTGGAGCTGAATTGGATCTTTCAGGTTACAAAACCTTGAATTTTAAGGCTGCAGCCACAGGCGCTAACCTACGCATCACTTTGGTGAAAAGCAGTATCAGCAAATGGAATGAACAATACACTTATTACTTGCCCATGACAGAAGCTGGTAAAGAATATAGCATTAGATTGGATGATTTTAAATCTAGTGTTAATCAATCCATGTTCTATGCCAATGACCTTACTACAGCTGTATTTGCTTTTGAAGTAGGAACAGGAAAGTCAACTAATATAACTGTTGATTTGAGTAAAGTAGTATTTAGCAAGGATCCAACAGTCATTGCAGCGGCTACTATTGAAACCAAGGACGTACAATTGTATCCTAATCCTTCAAAAGGTAGGTTCAATGCCAGCTTTAAAACAGATAAAGCCATGTCAGTTACCATTAAAATGTTTGACGCTGCATCAGGAAGACCCGTGTATAGCAAACAGGTTCAAACAGTAAAAGGAGATAATATAGTTCCGGTTGAAATCAACCAGACAATTAATACCAATGCATATATCCTAAGTGTTGAAGGGGAAGGGGTTAAATACCTTCCTAAGAAAATGCTTGTGCAGCAATAGAATTTTTTTGGTTAAGGGTTGAGTAGTGGGGCGGGATCCCTGCTACTCTTTTAACCAATACCTTTTTTTGGTTAAGGGTTGAGTAGTGGGACGGGATTCCTGCTACTCTTTTTTTTAGCGTCTTTTATAGCGCAGGATGATTTTGGCATACATTTTTAATGCCTGTTTTAAAGAGGTCTTATTCAAGTGCAATCTTAATGCCCCATTTGCCTGAATCAAAGCTACCCTTTGTTGGTGGTAGTCATGATAAATTTTGTGTGCAAAATTGGCATAGTAAACGGAAAAATTTCTTCTTGCAAGATTGCTTACTTGCTTCCTTTTCTCTAATGGAAAATGCTTCACGTTAAGCCTAATCACTTTTTCAATATCACGAATATTTTGACCAGAGCGCATGCTATGATAAGAAACATTAAAGGGGTGTACCCTATATCTGGCCAAAACTTCTGGTAAATAAGCAACAGGATAATTGGCAGCAATCCTAACCCACATTTCCCAATCCTCCCCATAGTGTACGGCATAGAATCCACCCAAGGCTTCATAAGTAGATCTTCTAACCACCACCGCTGGAACCTGTAATAATTGATTTCTACCAATTCTATCTAACCAATTTGCTAAAATGCCTCTTTGATTTCCAATAGGACGATTGTCCCAGATTTTATTGCTATCTGCGTCTACATATTGGTATTCCGTAATGGCCGCACCTGCTTCTGGAAAGTCATCCATTAATTGACCTAGTTTTTTATAAAAGCCATTCACCACATAATCATCTCCGTGTAATAAATGAATCAAATGTCCTTTTGAACGGTTAATGGCCGTTTCAAAATTGCGCAAGCTTCCCTTATTTTCTGTCTGTCTAAAATATCCAATTCTTCCTTTTCCAATCCTATTTACCAATGCCTTAACGTCTCCATCTGTACTAGCATCATCTACCACTTCAATTTGCATCTGTTCTTCACCAAGGTCCTGTTCTAAAACGGAAAGCAAGTTTTGTTCCAAACAATTATAACAATTATACACAGGAATCATCACAGACCATTTTGGTCTATGCGTCTGAGCAGGAAGGGCTGCAATAACAGGAGGCGAGGAAGGTGTCCTTTGAATGGTATTATCCAAACTATTAGGGGTTATTTTGATAATGGATTTTCCAATTTGACAGTCCTGATTCCAATGATGCTTTTTCAGTTTCATTGCGGATCTGACTTAGTTGTTCTTCAAGCACTAAAATAGCAGCTTTTAACATTCTTTCCTGATTGGCAGACATGTTTTTTTTATGAATCCGGTAAACGGCAATAAATTCTCTATGTGAAAATACGGGTAAATGCCTGGCAATCTGCAGGTTTAGTTCATAGTCTTCACAGGCTTCTAATTGGGTATTGAATTTAAAATGGAAAAAGAGTTCCCGTCTATACATCACTGTGGCTTCCATGGCAATATAATTGCCTTCTAAAAGGGATGAATAATTGTTTTCAAATTTAAAGGGGGCTTCTGGATGAGGTATAAAATTTCCGCCATCGTCAATGCGTAAATGGGCTCCTGAAACAAAGGCGGAAAAAGGCTTGGCCGCAAATTGCTGTAGATTCTGTTCAATTGCTTCAGGAAGTAAATAATCATCTGCGTCTAAAAAGACCAAGAACTGCCCATTGGCTGCTACAGTTCCAATATTTCTGGCCCAGGACAGACCTACTTGGTTGGTTAAGTAAGATTTTACCATCGGATATCGCGCCAGCAATTCCTGCGTATGGTCTGTAGAACCATCATCAATGACTATTATCTCTATGGCTTTATGGGTCTGTTCTAAAACGGAGTTGATGGCTTGTTCCAAATAATGTCCATAATTATAGGTTGGAATAATTACAGAAACCAATGAATTTTCAGCAATAACTACGGGATCATATAAACTTGCAGGCAGCTGCCATTCCGTTATTCTTTGCTGGTTTTTTACCTGTTGATAATATTTCCAACCCGCAATACAACCCCGGATTTCTGTAAGGATACTACCAAAATTTTCTTTGGAACCATGTTTGATTCGCTCTTTAATACGTGCCCAATAGTATTCAGGTAGGTACTGATACAATCTTTTCAAATTGCCTTCATGCCCCCATTGCTCATGCTGAATTAAAAGGCTGCATGTATTACCCCGCATATAATGATAGAGCTGATTGCTCAGCGCTTTCTTGTCTTTTCTATGCGCATGATAGGCTACAGCCATGGGTTGGTATACACAGTTCCAACCACTTGCCAATATCCGGTACCAAATTTCTGAATCCCCACTACAGCCTGCAGCACCTACGTCTAATCGCTCGTCAAAATAGCCAACCAATTCAAAAGCCGCTTTTCTAAATGCCATATTGGCCCCTGCACCAATATCCCAAACGGGTACACCATAAGGTAGCATTACATTAAAATAGGCTTTGTCAAAGCATTTTTTTTGATAGCCCCTATTAAAACCCCAATAGCGTTCAAATACATACTGTGTGCGGGTTTCCAATGATTGTGGTATTACCAAACCTGTTACTGCCAAGGTCCTTGGATCATCAAAAGCATGCCTAATATGATCCACCCAATCATTGGCTACTTGAACATCGTCATCGGTAAAAGCAATAATATTTTTAGACGCAGTTTTGGCTCCTGTGTTTCTGGCAATGTCAAGACCCTTTCTTGGTTCTAAGACATATTTTACAGCTGGATATTCTTTGATAAGTAAAGCGGTACTTTGATTGTCAGGGGCATTGTCTACCACAATAATCTCATCAGTTGCAAGAACGGATAATAGTAAATGGTCAAGGCATTTTTTTAAATCTTCTTTTCTATTCCTTGTACAGATGATTATTGATACACTTTGATGCTCAGTTGCCTGCATTAGGGGAGCCAAACATTGAATAGCTGTTATTAATTGCTCCCAGTTTGAAATTTCGGTATTTGACCAACCCTGTGCTTTTGAACAAGCTTCTAATACTTGGGACTGAAAGGAGGCCTGTGAGCTATTTTTATCTAACCAAACATGGGCAATTGGCCGTTGATGCCACCAGAAATAATAAAGACATGGCGCTGAAAATTGGGGCCATTGGTCTAACTGATTCAGCCAAATATGTCTTATTTGATATGGGGTATATTGGCTCATGATGCCTCAAAACTAACTTGGGATAATTCCACAGGAAAATCTGGTCTTACAGCGCCTTCCCATTTGCCATATGGTCTTTTTGCATTGCGATAGTCTACTACGTCAAAAGCTACACTGGCTGAAAATTCATACATGGTATCCTGCTCCCTATTTAAGAAATGCATGGACACATAATAAAAGCCATTGTTTAAAAAAGTTCCCGGAATTCGGCACCTGCCGTCTATCAATCCCTTTTCCACTTTCAATACTTCTGAACACAATTCAAAAATGCATTCACCAGTCAATTGATAAAATCCAATTAATATTTGTGTGTTCTCGGGATATTGCCCCAAGAACCAGAAACTAAATTCAAAATCCAGCGGTGTTCTGGTATCTATATAGGATATCTGTTTATTGAATTGGGGATTAATGGTTACTTGCTTAATACGAATCCATTCGTTGCCTGGAGCGGATGCTGGGTTGGGATAATATTGAGAAAGTGTCTCTACTTTTTCTCTTGATAAGTATTTGTTGATTACAGTATCTGCTGCGCCCTCTTCAATTAATTTACCTTTTTCTAACCAAATGGCCTTATTGCATAGGTTGCGCAAAGCCTGCATATGATGACTTACAAAAAGTACAGTTTTTCCTGCTTCTGTAGTCAGAGATTTCATTTTTTTCAAACACTTGCGTTGAAAGTCAACATCGCCCACGGCCAATACCTCATCTACAATTAAAATATCAGTTTGTAAATGCGCCGCAACTGAAAAAGCCAAACGCACATACATACCACTAGAATATCTTTTTACAGGAGTATCAATAAAACGTTCAATGCCAGAGAAATCTACTATTTCGTCAAACTTATTCAGCACTTCTTTTTTCTGCATCCCCAAGATCTGTCCATTTAATAATACATTCTCTCTGCCGCTTAATTCAGGATGAAAGCCGGTTCCTACTTCTAATAAGCTAGCAATTCTTCCCTTTCCGTGAATAGTTCCACTGGTTGGCAAACTTATCCTACTAATGATTTTTAATAGGGTGGATTTTCCGGAACCATTATTACCCACTATCCCAAAACTATCCCCTTCATGAATTTTAAAATCAAGATTACGCAAAGCCCAGATATAATCTCTATTGGATTCGTCATAGGCTTCTGGGTCTGGTGCTTGTTTTTTGTGCAAGACCTGTTTGTTCCACCAGCTTTGCAAATCTTTTTTAAGTGCACCACTACCCATTACACCCAATTGGTATTGCTTTGAAATTTGATCAATATGTAAAACGGGTTTGCTCATCTTAAATGGTATCCATTACTTTAATTTCTCGGAATTTAAATAGGGTTAGCCCTATAAAAAAAATCAAAAGAGAACTTGCCATACCCGTAAAAATATAGATACTGTCTACACTACCACCGTGTAGAAAACCAAGACGGAATGTTTCTATTACAGGGGTTAAAGGGTTGCACCAAAACAAGACTTTGTATTTTTCAGGAACAATAGATGCTGGATAAACTACAGGAGTAACAAACATGAACAAACGCAGCATAAAATTCATCAGTTGTTCTAAGTCGCGATATTTGGCCATAAATACAGCCACTATCATTCCCATTCCTAAGCCAAGTAAAGCCGTAAAAAACAACATGATGGGCATGAGCCAAATATATTGCGAGGGGTGTACTGCATCATCAAAAATCCAATAGTTTACATAAATAGTCAGAAAGAGTATAAACTGAATACCAGCTCTAACAGAATGTGTAATGACCATACTGAGTGGCACAATCAGTCTTGGAAAATAAACCTTGTTGAAAATATGCGCATTGTGTAAAAAAGAGTACATGGTACTGGTAAAGCAATCAGAAAAATAGCCCCAGAGTAGGGCCCCAGACATATAAAACAAAATGGGTGGCGCACCGTCAGTAGAAACTTTTACTATCTTGCTAAAGACCAAAAAATAAAAAAGGGTAGTGAGCAAGGGTTGTATGACCAACCAAAAAACACCCATAACGGTTTGTTGGTAGCCAGCTGTTAGTTCTTTTCTTACAAAGGATTGTAGCAAACCGCGGCAACGCCATAGCTCCACCAAACCATATTGGAACCATTTTTTTTCTGCCTGCAATTCCCATTCCCATTCATTAGCCATGTAGGAGCTTTGTTTTACAAATTAATGCATTATTATTTAGTCTTATTCAGGACTTCCAAAATATGCGATACTTAGTAGCCAATGCTGCCAAGAGGGCTGTTGGTATCACTATAAATAATCCATGCAAAATGGCTTGGAAAGCGGTTGCTGTTAACCCATCATAGTATTCGCCCAAACCAATTAAATCAATAATTGGAAGAATAAAAATCCCCGGTAGGGCATAAGCTAATAAAGGGTTCTGGCCAATAGGAGCTAATATCCTTTTAAGTATACTAAATTGTTCAAAAGCAAATAATAAAAAGAAAGCCATACCCCCTGTTACAAAAAAATAACTCAAAGTAGCGTCGTCTTTTTTGATACCTCCTTCAAAAGCTTCAAAAAATAATCCGCAAATCAATAAATAACAAGCAGCCAATATAATGCGTTGGTCCAATTTGTTTTCTTTGTTGAAAAGGTATTGCCAGCCAATTATCAGGGCCATTGCAGCAAGACTGATAAAAAGATTCAACATTAACCAACGATTGTACAAAGCAATAATATTCCAAGCTACTAATCCGCAACAAAGCCATGCCAAGCTTAATTTTGAAAAAGACTTTTCTGACCCCTTATTCCATTCGGTTTTATGCATTAGCCATTCTCCCGCGTAGATTCCGGGGATAATTAGGAAAAGGTATTTTAGAAAATTGAATTCTATGAGCCAGTCTGCAAAATAAGGTTCATATATATATTGGTTCCAACTCTCATCTAAGAACCTTCCAGTAATCAAACCAAATAATGGCACTAATACTAATAAACGATAGACATGGTGCAATCTGGTATAATGATAAATGATAGCACCAATTAAGGCCATATTGGCTAGCACCAAAATTATCACGTCTGATCTATGTAATTCAAAATGCCCATTATTATCAAAGGGGGCAAAGAGCATTAAAAGAAAAGCTAGCCCCAATCCTATCCACTGGTACATGATTTTTTTGGTACCCATGATTAGGAACAAACTCAGAAAACCAGTTAAGGCAATCAAGTAAGTTAGTGCTGAGTCTAGTTGCGAAAAATTTGTGTATTTACTATGTTCAAAGAAGATGGCAAAAAAGACCAATAAGGCAAATCGTTTCAACTGCTTTTTCCAGTCCATTCCTTTTTGCATAGACATAGGAATGGCAGCTCCCATAGCAAAAAGAAAGAGTGGAAACACTAAGTCTACCCAAGTAATACCTGGTAGATTTTCTACCCACTCGTGTTTGGGTGGCGGCGATTGCGCGTGATACATAAATGCAGGAAGCACACCGCCATAAGCAATGGACCCACTAAATACCATGGTCACAATAGCATATCCTCTAATAGCGTCTAAGGCTTTATTCCTGCTATCCATTTACCTTGGTGATTGATTGAAATTGAAAATAACTGACAATACTTGTCTAACCAACTGGCTACTGCTTTTCTATTCATGGGTTCATGTGCAGCCATAGTTGTTGGAGCACTAGGAATATTTTTTAATTGCTTAGCCAGCTCAAGATGAATGGCCACTAACAAATTTTCATCTACATATTTCTGATGGCTAATGGGCAGTTGAATGCCAGGCAAGAATGCAGCAAGGTCTTCTAACAAATTCTTTGCTACACAAAGACTATCGGGTTGAAAATAGGTTTTATTGGCCCAACCTACGTTTTTACCCAATCCTTTTAAAACTCCGGTTGCCCCCATTCTTTGAACAGCCCCAAATGCAGGGTCCGCAACGGCAACATCCATATAGGGCATCAAGAATGTCTTGCTGTCTAGTAGTGCTTTTTGCACAGTTCTCACTGGCACTTGTCTTGGCTCCAGATTAGATTGAATAGCAAGAGCGGCCAATACACCAGCTGATTGACCCGTGAGTAAGACACAGGGTTGTAGTCTGGTACTTCCATTGGCAAGGTTAGAAACAGAAATCCCTTTTTCACAAACTACCATACCATTGAGTTGTTCAGGAATCAGGGCCCCTAGGGGGATATTAAACGAGTAGATTCCTGGAAAATAAATTTTTGGCGCAGCTGGATTTTTACCGTGGTGATGATCCACAGGATAATCGCCCACGGCAATTCCTGTTCTGTACAATGCTTGATCCTGCTCAAATGGATGGTGCATGTGTGGAAGACTTAATCTGACAACTCCCTTTAGTCTTCTACCTTCTCTATGATAAGGCATCAGCGCCAAATGGTCCTTGCTAGGAAATTGCGTGGTATCTAGTCCAATATGTTTAAAGCCTAGTGTGTTTTGTAAATAATATACAAATGCAAGGGTATGTTTTTTGGCTGGCAGATAAAAGGCTTCGCGATTAATTGGTTTGATATTCACCCCATCTATAAAATAATCATTGCCATGCGCCGGCCAGTTAAGCATATATTTTCCTTTGGGTAATTTGCCATAGTCCAATACTTTTTGGGTATTGGCTTCATAGGGTTTACCAAATGGACAAGGCGCTTCACTAGTACTACAGTCAAATTCTTTTAAACTATTCCAATCAAAACTTTCTTTTTTGATGAGGATTTTATCTGATGCTTTTGTGCCATAATCTTGAAGGGTGGCGGCCCAAGTAAGGTCTTGAATAATATTGTTGGTGCCAGGCGCTTCTTTTTCACCACTATATGCGGCTGATTCCATACCTAGGTCAAAACCCGCACCAGCATTGGCATAGACATCGCCTAAATCAGTTCCATCTACTACTAACTTGGCTTGAATGGTCCAATATTTTTTTTGCGCATTGATAAATCTAACAGCTTTCACTTTTCCTTTTTGCACAATGGCCGAATCAAAATACCAACCATAAACAACGGTTAGATTTTTTTCTTTTGCAGCCCATGCTTTGAAAATACTATCTGCCACATAGGGTTCAAACAAAGTATTGCTCACCCATCCAGTATTCAATTGTTTGCGGCCATAGTGTTGGTATAGAGCTTGTCTAAATTCTTCCCAAATGCCACTTGGCAATAAGTGATTGCCATCTGTAGCAGTTACACCTGCTGCAGAGAGCATGCCTCCCAACCAAGCAGTTGATTCCACTAAAATAGTAGGAACACCCATTCTAGCTGATTGAATAGCAGCTGCAGTTCCTCCGGTGCTTCCGCCTACTACCAAAATACTTGTGGTACTAGGTTGGGCAATAGATTTTGTTATACATCCAATGACCAATAGGATTGGCAGAAAAAAATGTTTCATGCAAAATTGCTTTATTGGAGAATGCTATTTCTAACCAAGAGACAGGCACCCATGATCCCGGCAGACAATGCCAGTTTTGAAGTTTTTAAAGGAGTATCATTGTTGACCAAACTAGAACTGTATTTGTTTAGAGAACTTTTAATGGGTAATCTTAAATAATCATTGGTGGTAGAAAGTAGCCCACCCAAAATTACCAGCTCTGGATTAAAAATATTGATCAGTGAAGCCATGGCTTTACCTAATTTTTCTCCAATCACTGCCATACATTCAATGGCCAACATATCGTCTTGGTTACAAGCTTGCACAATGTCTTCTAGGCTAATCTGTTTTGGATCTTTTTTATTGCTGAGTAAAATACTACCAAATCCTGCAGCTAGTTTTTCTTGTAACAAACTTACTAGGGCTTCGCCCGATGCTTCCGTTTCTAAACATCCCTTCTTACCACAATGACAAATGATTTC
>CAMFKK010000002.1 GCA_945957225.1 uncultured Sphingobacteriia bacterium
GAGATAGGCTCCGGTCTCGTGGGCTCGGAGATGTGTATAAGAGACAGCATAGCAGTAGCGGCAGCATCTTTTAAAACCACAATCTCTTTAATATCCGCTGGCGCGATATTTAATAACTGGGCATAACCTTGGTCATCTGCAGTACCAAAGTTAAAATCAGAAGGAATGGCTGTTTCATAAGGCATACCATCTACTACAATCAAAGGATTGGTTCCAGCATTAATAGAAGAAGTACCACGGATACGAATACTCATACCAGCTCCTGGATCTCCAGAAGTAGAAGTAATATCCACACCAGATAAACGTCCTTGTAAAGCTTGGTCAATAGATGCTGCTCCCAATTCTTCCAAATCCTTTGCCTGAATTTTTGCAGTGGCAATGGTTAGGTTTTTATCAGAGATTGAAAGATTACCATTATCCGTTCTTCTTCCACCAACAACAATTACATCATTCAAAGAGTTGGCAGAATTGGCTTCAATGGCCATATTCAAAGTAGTTCTTCCTTTTGTAATTTCTACTTCTTCGGTTTTATAACCAATATAAGAGATAGATACTTTGTGGTTGGGATTAGAAATCTTGAGGGCATAGTTACCATCTATATCGGTGGTAACACCTCTAACAATTCTTCCGTCCTTGTCCACTTCTGCAACAGATACGTGGGCAATAGGAGACTTGTCTTTTTTATCCGTGATCTTTCCCCTCAAAACTAATTGGGCAGCGGGTGCATCCTGTGCAAATACCGGTTGAAAGCAGGCTGCTAGCAAGGGTAGGAACAAGTAACAAACTAATTTTTTCATATGACTTTGTGTAAATGGGAATTAGGTTTTGGGTAACTGTTCGCTTGGTCTAGTTAGGATTGTATTTAAGGTATCCATCAATCAAGTGAATCACGCAACGGTCTGCCAGGTTATTACTGCTAGCTATGACTACATTGGAGGTTCTATTAAAATTATCCTTGATTTGCATGCTGTTTAAAGCACTGGTAATACCAACCTGACCAGCATCTCCACTTACGTTTTTATAGAGGGTTTCAAATGTTCCTAGTTTTTTTCCATCTGGAACCACTGTAACCTTATTCAAAATATGGTGGAGGATAAAATTATTAACCTTGTCTTTATCTGCTTGAAGTGTAGGTGCAAAATTGGGAACACCTGTTGCAACAGTACCTGGTAACAAACCATCTTTTACCGCTTGCACAATGGCTGCGTTATTGGGAACAAAAGAAGTGTAGAACACACCAGGTTGCACACCCAAAATGGCGCCGGAAGCTGCAGTGAAAATGGTAGCATTTTTCAAATAAGATACAAAGTTGAAAAACTGAGACGTTGCTGCAGAAGTACCACCAAGTGCCACCAATTTTAATCCAAAATTTCTAACACTAAAGGTGAGCAAGTTGTCGGCATAATATACCCTACCATTAAAAGAAGTTTTGGTAGAACTGGTGTTTACGGTATACGCACTGTCTTCAGAACCTGCAGAAGAAAACTTACCATTGTTCCATTTAATATAATCACCTGAAGCCGTTTCAATAATTCCGGTTCCTGTAATATTATCTAATTCACCTGTGGTAATTGGAATGATATGGGTACCCAAAATTCTTTGGAGGTTATCTCTTGGTACGTTACCAGTAGTGGTGGTGCTGGTACCTGGTGTGGTATAAGACCAAGCATTGGCAACCTGATTAAAATCATAGCCTCTTTTTTTCATTACCACATCACTCATCATGATCATCACATATTTAAGTGTTGGGATGGTAACGGTGAAACGGTAGTTTTGATCAAGGGCCCTTGTCATTAATAAATTGGCAGGATCCAAATATGCCCTACCATAAACTGTTCTAAATACATTGGGTTCTTGAACTTTATTAGAACCATAGAAAAAGCCATTACTCAACACTTTCTTTTCAACAATATCAGAGGTTGAGTTTATGGTTGGTGCTTCACCTTGAGCATTATTGGTAACTGCAAATTTGCTTGGCCACATGGCGGTCTGCCACATATGCGCGTTTACAAAGTCTTGAATAATTTGTGTGGGCAATGCATCTAATGAGCTATATTTTTCCAATAATACATTTTGAATATAATTCAGTGTAGCAGTATTGTTTGGAGCAATCATGGTAAATGCATTTGATTGACCATCGTTGTCCTGGGCCTTTAAAAAATTTTCGTTGTTGGGAGAAAAAGCAGTTGTTGGTGCAAACTGTTTAATATAAACAGGATCATTTTTTCCAGTTAATAATTTGTAACGGTTGGTGGCGTCAGTGTTACTTACAAAAGAAACAATGTACTTGTCCAATAATTTTTTGAACTCGGTATATTGTGCATTTGTTTTTAAATGCTGGTCAATATTTTTAGCAGGCAAGATTACTTTATCAATCTCGTGGATATAACCATTCTCAGCCACATAATCAGATTTTAGAACCGAAGCATCCATCACATTAAAACCAGAGAAACTACTATTGGGATAGAAATAGGTATAGTCCGATGTTGGTATACCCTTGGCAGTAAAATAAACATCCGTAAAATAGCTGATGTATTTATTGTTATTGTCAGCGTTTACAAAACGGTTATTTCTATTAGAGCCTAGGGCTTTTACTATTGTACCTGTTTTAGTGGTATCGTCATAAAAACCATTATAGTTAGCGGTTCTTCTGCGGAAACTATTGTTGGGAATCCAACCAGTATTGGCCTGATAATCATTTAACCTAGCTTTTGTAAATGCGTTATAGGCCAAAGCATAGGTAACAATCCCTTGCGCAGTGGCAGAATCAATTTTATCAATTCCTGAAATACCCTGTTCAGCAAAAAATTTTTGAAAAGCCGCGTCATTGGGCGCAAACAAAGTCCAATAACCGGCAGCGGCAAGGATATTTTTATAGCCCGCCTTGTCAATACAAGCAAGTAGGGTATTAAAATTTCCTTTTTGTTGCAAAACCTGGTAAATGGGTTGGGCCAGGGTATCTGGTCTACCATAAAACTCATCAAATGCCTTTTTCTTACATCCTGTAGAAACAATAGACATAAGGGTCACGATGACAAGAACGGAACTTAGAACTCTTCTCATAACAGTAGCTGTCGTTTGTGTTTATCTTACCGGCATCTTGGGTAAAACACCGTCCAATTTTTTTTGTGACAACTTAGGAGGTTCCGGCCGTATGGGGAATTGCATGAAAATCTCAAGCAGATAGATATGGACTTTTTGGCAATCGACAAGCAGCTAGTACAACCTTTTAAGTTGTATTTAAGCCCAAATTAACAATTGTCAGTTTTACATCTATCCTGTTGCATCCTGATAGCTACTTAATATTTTATTTTAAGATCTGGCTATAAAAGAAAGGGCCACCGGTAATTAGCCGGCAGCCGCTTTTGTTTAAACCTCGGGGGGAATGGTTAAGGGTGGGGTTTACTTTTCCAATTGTTGTACAATTGCTTTTACATTTTTTTCTATCTCTTTGTCTGTCAATCTTCTAGAATCTGTTTCCATAGTGGTCCAGCCCTGCCAGATGGTTTTATCAGACTGGGCATCTAAAAGGGTCACTGTAAGTGTATGTTCCTGAACCGTTAGAACGTTGTTTTGGTATCCCATTAGCGTAGAGGGATAGTAAACAGGAATCCATCTTCTGCTAAAAGGGCTATACAAATACCTGTATTGGGGGTCAGAATAGACGGGACTGCGCTGGTTACGCTTCTCTTTTTCCACGTCAATTTCATAGACCAACAACACATCAGGGTTTTTCTGGCTTATTTTCCAACCACTGGCTTTTAGGTTTTTGTCAATGCTTTCCTTGATTTTCCTATCAACCAGGTCATTGGTTTTGGCCAAAGGTTTACCGGTATCCTTAGAACTGGGATCAACCCAAGCATAGGTTCTTATTTTTGTAAAGTCTACGGAATCGTCTTTTTGCACCCTTGCGATGGTACCACAACTGGTTAAGAAGATCAAGACGCTGACCAGGGTCAGAAATCCAAACTGCTTTTTCATAACTTAACTGTTTAGGTTAGTAATTTGATTTACTATACCTATCCAATCAGCGTGCCAATAAGTCTTAAATGAAACCTAAAGAAAACCTAAAATCTGTTAAATAGATTGATAATCAATGCCTTACAATGTTGTAAATATCAACCTGTGGCCAGAGATACTGTCCATTGAGCTTTTGTCCAGAGATCTTAAAAACCAGGTTTAAGCCTTTTACAACCTTACCAAATGCGGCATAACCTTGGCGGTCTTCACAGTTTTCGCCACCAAAATCAAGGCCCGGTTGGTTACCTATCACAATAAAAAATTCGGTGCCAGCAGTGCCGGGAGCAGCCCTGGCTAAAGAAATCACCCCTTCTGTATGTAAAATGCCGGTTTCCTTGGTGCTTTCATGCGGAATTCCCTTAATTGAAACGGCTTTTTTATAGTTGGTTTTCCAAATCCCGCCCTGAATCAACTCGGTTTTGGGGGCATTGGAGGGTTGGTTTTCCATATTCAGGGCCCTATAAAATCCGCTATTGAAATAAAAACCAGAATCTACATAAGACAAAAATGCCGCCACGGTTTTGGGAGCTTTTTTGGGATAGAGTTCCAACTCAATCTCGCCATACTTGGTTTGAATGAGTACATGCGGGTTCTCATAAACGGGTTTTGGTTTACAACCCAGGAAGAGGGCAAAAAGAATGACTATGGAATAACGCGCGCTCATGGAATAATTTCAAATAGGAAAAATTGGGTGGTTTCAAAGAGTTGAAAGTTATTGTCGGCCACCATGACCAAGGTTTTGTGGCCATTGGGAAGGGTGGGACCAAAACACATACCTTCTACATTGTCAACATAAATGCCCAGACTATCCATGTTCAACAATAATTTTTTGTTCAAGGGTTTTGCCGGTGGCGATGCTATCAGAGAAGCATTCTTACTAATATCTTCCGCATTGCTAAGGTCTACTTCAAAAATCTTGATGGTACAGGGCAGTCTACCCGTAGAAAAAGAACGCTCCATCACCAAGAGTTTGTTGTTTCCAATAGCAAAGATATCGGGCACCCCGTTTACTTTAAAGGCCGTGGCAGGTGTAGCGGGATAAGCCACAGGGTCTAATAAATACGCATACTGTGCGGTATTCTTGTTAGACTTTAGGTTGTATTGGTAAATCCTAATCCATGTCTTATTTGGGGTTAAATCGGCCCTTGGCCCGTCTTCATACAAGGGCTCTTCTACATTTACATACAAGGTTTTGAAGCCATTGTCAAATGTCATTCCTTCTAACACCCCATTTTGTCTGGGACCTTTTTCGGTGGCGCGCATGAGCAGGTTTGCGGGCAGTGGAAGGGTATCTATATATTGACCATTTAAACCCATCCGGATAATGGAAGGGTTGGCCAAGACGGTTTCTTTGTCCCTGACAATTCTTTCACCCTCGCTGGTCCAAACCAATTGGTTCTTGGATGCGTCATAGCGAATAGCTTCAGGATCCGGCGTTTTGGCTGGGTCTTCTTTGGAAGAAGGATAAGTTTTGCCGTTTGCCTGCAACAAAGACTGTACGCTTAACCACTGAACCGAGTCAATGCCAGATTTACCCAAGACCAACTTAACGGTATAAAATCTTGCTGGATTGATTGCGGATCTATCGTCACAGATTAAAAAATACTGATCATTCTTGGCGTCATAGTCAATACCAGAAAGCCCACCAATGGTGGTACCCATAAAGGGCTTATTATGCGCCACATCATAATGACCCAATAGTTTTAACTGACCAATGCTGGAATCAACAGGAGCCAAAGATTTTCTGGTGGCACAAGATACCAACATGACAAGGGCCAATAAACCAAGACCTATTTTTTTCATACCAACTTATTGGGCAATAGACATTAAATGAGCGGCCAATTGTTTGATTTGACCAGCGGCAATTTGAATCTGTTCTTGGGCTTCTTTCCAATCTCTTTGTTCAATGGCTTCTCTAATCCCAGGCATGGTTTTTACGCCATAACCGGTATAAAAACCAGGTGCATAAATGGTATGTTTGAACCAAGACCTTCTTGGCAAACCAGTTGCAGACAACAATTGTTGCTCAGCGCGATACAGGCTGGCGTTTGCTTTTTCGCTCAGGGTTCCTGTTTTAGCCACATATTGGTTCAGGGTTTTAGAAGCATTTTCTAGTTCAGCCAAAGCGTTTTGAACAGGAGAAAAATCTATAAAAGGCACTGCAGGTTTGATTTTTGGAAGCTGTTCTTTTTCGGTTGGGTCAGCTGCCAATACATAAGCCTTGCTATTGATCACTTCATTTTCAATCTGGGTATTTTCACGCAATTGATCTGTAGTGCTGCTCAATTCTTTTACATAACCAGCAATGGTTTTTTGCAAAATGGCAAAATTGAAAGGGAGTTGTTCTGCATCGGCCATGCGCAAAACAGCCCTACCATTTACCTTACCCAAGGCAACCCCATAATTAAAACCGGGGTCTTTAAAACGGCTATAGTGGTCATAACTATCATAGATACTATGGTATTCACCACCGGGGTCTTCTCCACCAAAACCAATATTCAAAGCGGGAATGCCCAAGTGTTGGATAAAGGAAGAATAGTCAGAACCAGAACCCATGGCACCCAAGTGCAGGTCTTTTTCTTGCATGGCCGCTTGTTTGGCTTTTGGTGTAGCAGCTGATGCTACTTCTTCCGCTCTTTTTCTGTCAAAAACGCTGACACCGGTTTGAGGGTCCATCACGTCTTTGGCCGCTTCAAACACCAAGGTTTCCAAGGCGTGCGAACCTTCTGCACCCAAAAAGCCTCGTCCGTTGCTATCTGAGTTTAGGTAAACCACTACTTTCTGTTGTAATTCGGCCGCGTGGTCTTCTACCCATTCGGTAGAACCCATCAAACCCTGCTCTTCACCGTCCCAAGCACAATACACCAGGGTACGTTTGGGTCTCCAACCTGTTTTCAACAATTCTCCAATGGCACGGGCTTCTTCTAGTTCAGCCGCCATTCCGCTCACGGGATCATTGGCGCCATTTACCCAGGCATCATGGTGGTTGCCGCGCAAGACCCATTGATCAGGGTAGGTAGAACCCTTGATTTTGGCAATTACATTATAGGCAGGAACCGTGTTCCAATTAAAATCTACTTTCAAATGAACCTTGGTTTTTCCCGGACCCACATGATAGGTAAAGGGTAAACCACCCCTCCATGCTGCAGGTGCTACTGGACCTTCTAAGGCTTCTAACAAGGGCTTAGCGTCATGATAGCTGATGGGTAAAACAGGAATTTTTAGCAAATTGGGGGCAGACAAACGGTCCAGTCTTTTGGCATTGGCCGTAGAACCAATATTGGGAGTCAGTGGGTCACCGGGGTAGATCACCATATCCATGATAGAACCCCTTTGAACACCATATTCGTTTTTGAATGCGCCTTTTGGATATACATCGCCCGCGCCATAACCATCATCCTGTGGGTCAGAATAAATTATACAACCCAGGGCTCCGTGTTCTTGGGCAATTTTGGGTTTGATTCCCCTCCAAGAGCGGCCATATTTGGCAATCACAATCTTGCCTTTTACGCTAATGCCTAGTTTTTCCAAGGTTTCATAATCGGCAGGAACCCCATAGTTGACAAATACCAATTCGGCGGTTACATCGCCATCGGCACTCCAGCAATTATAAGTAGGTAATTGACCTTCTTGATTAGAAGTACCGTCTTCTTTTAAAGCCGGCTCTTTCAATAAGGCTTTGAAAACACCAGGAGAAGTCATTTCCAAGACCCTAGTTTTGGGTGTAGGAAACAAAACCTGATAGGTTTCTATTTGAGCATCCCAACCATATTGTTTGAATTGGGCCAAGATATTTTCTGCTACAGCCTTGCTACCGGGTGATCCCAAATGGTGGGGAATGGCAGACATGTCTTTGATATTTTTACCAATGCGCTCTGCGCTAAGTCCGGCGTCAAACTGTTGTTCAATTTGTTTTTGTTTGGCTGCGGATGCTGCACTAAACCCGGTTATGGATGGTTGCGCAAGGGCAGAAATACTGAGCAAACCACTGCTCAGAATCAGGCAAAGGGTTTTGGAGGGCTTCATGTTCATCATGGTTCAGTTAGAATATTATTTGAATAAGGCGGGGTGTTCTTTGTTCCATTGGGTGGCATTCTGATAAGCTTTGGCAACAGTGATAATACTAGCCTCGTCATATAGTTTACCAATCAAAGTGATACTTCTGGGTAATTGTTGGGCATTATAACCTATGGGAAAACAAATGGCTGGGTGACCGGTGAGGTTGGTAATGGCCGATTGATTGCCCCAATTGTTGGGACAAATAATGGCGTCATATTGCTCCACTATTTTATTAACCGCTTGCATGAGTAAATAGCGTTGGCGGTTGGCGTTGATGTATTCCACAGCTGGAATTAGTCTAGAAACGCGGAAATTATTGGGCCAGTCAAATTGGTTTTGGCGGGTCATTTGATCATCAATGCCATAACGGGTAAACTCGTCAAAAGCGGCGGCACATTCCGCGCTGATGACCACATCCATGATATTATAATTGTACAACCCACTATCAGGGAAATTGATAGGAATCAATTCCACGCCCAGTTTTCTATAAGTTGCCAATACCTTAAACTCGTTTCTAGAAGTATCGGTGATTTTGTCAAAATAGTTTTTGGCGTAGGCAATTTTTTTGCCTTTAAGACTAGCAGCAGGATTGTAATTAAAGGGCAGGTTTACGGCAGCCTGGTCCTTTCCATCGGTACCATGAATAGCGGCAAAAACCATGGCAGCGTCTTGGGCGCTTCTGCAAATGGGACCAATTTTATCCAGACTCCAACTTAGGGTCATGGCGCCAGAGCGGCTAATACTCCCAAATGTGGGTCTGAGTCCTGTGGCTCCACAAGTAGCAGAAGGAGAAGTAATAGAACCCCAGGTTTCTGTTCCAATAGCAAAGGGAATTAAGCCAGCGGCGGTAGCCGATGCAGAACCCGCAGAAGAACCAGATGATCCGTTTTTCAAATTCCATGGATTCTTGGTGCGTCCGCCAAACCAATAATCGCCCATGGCTAGAGCACCCATGGTAAATTTAGCCACCAACACGGCGCCAGCTTCTTTTAGTTTGGTATAAACAAAAGCGTCTTCTTCAATTACTTGGTCTTTATATGGTGCGGCTCCCCAAGTGGTCTTTGTTCCTTTAACAGCAAACAGGTCTTTCAAACCATAAGGAATCCCGTGTAGCGGTCCGCGATATTTTCCCTTGGCAATTTCCGCGTCAGCTGCCCTAGCCTGTTGCATGGCTAGTTCTTCAGTTAGACTTACCACACACTGCAGGGTATCGCTGTATTTTTTTAAACGTGCTATAAAAAATTCTGTCAGTTGTACGGAGCTGATTTTTTTGTTTTTGATTAGTGAAGCCAAATCTTCTACTGAGTAAAAAGCTAGGTCTTGTGCGTTTTTGGGAAGGGAAATAGAAGCAGGAAAATTCCATAGAATGGGTTCCTGTTTGCTGGCAAATTTCATTCCTGGTAGCACAGGGTTTTGCCAAAGACTCATGGGAACGGCATTGTCTAAATGCTGTTTGTGCATGAGCCTAAAATTTTCAAAATTCTCCATCACACCACTGTACATGGTGTCCAGTTCTTTCTGGGTATAAGAAAGGTCAATGATTTTTGCGGCCGATTTAAGATCGGCAATACGGATACTGTCCTGAGCCGTGGAAACTTGTGTTGCCAATAACATCAGGCAAAAAAGCAGTTTTTGCATGGTTCCTAAGATACAATTTTATGGTCGTGCATCCACAAGAGGAATAATTTATAGCCAATGGATAACACAATAGCCCCTGTAAACAAACCAATAAAACCCTGTAACAAGAAGCCCCCAATCACACCCAAAAAGATGACTAGCATGGGAACCCTTGCACCCTTACCCAATAAAATGGGTTTGAGAATATTGTCAGAAAACATAACCAAGACAAAATAAACAGTCCATGCGGTGGCAAAAAAATGGTTCTCCTGGGTATAAAGAAATCCAATCACACCAATGATGACCAAACCCGGACCCACTTGAATAATAGAAAGTACCAGCGCACAAACCGACCAGATTCCTGCGTGTGGAATACCCGCCATAAAAAATCCAAAACCTGCTAATAAGGTTTGAATCACCGCCACACCCAAGACCCCTTTTACCACGGAGCGAATTGTAGAAGTGGTCAATTGTAAATATTCGGTACCTTGATCACCTACCATCCGGTTAAAGATGGTTCCCATGGCCGCTTCTGTGCCATTGGTAGCCAACAATACACCGGCGATGATAATGGAAAAAATCACTTGTAAAAAACTCATACCTGTTCCAACAATGGCCATGAGAATGGTTTTGGCCACCGTCAATACCTGTGACTGGTATTTTTGAAAAATGCCCACCATTTGATTAGAAAGGTTGTGTAGAAAATCATAGAGCTTGGTACCTATAATGGGCCAGGTCTTAATATTTTCACTGGGGTGATCCAAACTTATATTCCCCGATTCAATTTTTTGTTTAAAGTCTACAATGGTATCTGTAATGGAGGCCAAGAAAAGACCCGCAGGAACAAAGATGAAAGCCAGAATGGCCAAAGTGAGTATCACCGATGCTAAAACTTTTCTACCGCCCAATTTTTTTTCTAAAAAACGATGGATGGGATAGACCGCCACCGCAATAATAGCCGCCCATAACACGGGCATGATAAAGGGAGACAATAATTGAAAACAATAAAAGACCAGGAGAAAGAGCGCCGCAAGACGGATAATGAGTTCAATCAGGTGTTTGCTATTGTTTTGAATGGGATTATCCATGGGTTGTTTTTATATAATTAAAGTAACCTAGTTCTCAATCAATTTTACCCAAACATATTCATCCTGCACTTGTCCGTTTTTAATGGCTGCCTTTCTTTTAATAGACTCTAAGTGAAAACCGTTTTTCCGCAAGACTTCCATACTGGCTTTGTTATGCGCAAAAACGCCGGCGTAAATTCTCAATGGGCTAAACTGTTGTTCCACATAGTCCACAAATAAAGCAACTGCCTTGGTTGCTATGCCTTTACCCCAATGTGGTTCAGCCACAAAATAACCAATCTCCACCGTTTTTCTATACACATCGTCTTGCAAAACTGCCCCAATATTGCCCACCACCAAGCCATTTACTAAGATGGCAAAATTTTGTGGGGGTTGTTGTTGGCTTATATGACCAATCCATTCCAGCGCGTCCATGACGGTATAAGGATTGGGTAATCGGTCTCTTACATTGTTCCAAATATTTCTATTATTGGCTATTACAGCTAAGGCTTGGGCGTCTTGTTTGCGCCAGGGTCTTAATTCCATTGGCTTATTCCTGTTCCTCTTTTACGTCTCTATTCAGGTATCCCGTATAATCGGGTTGCGCTGCCAAATATTCTTCGTGCATAAAAGGAGATGTCATGATAAAGTCCGCAGTTGCTCTATCACAAGCCATGGGAATATTCCAAGCCACACAAAGTCTCAACAAAGCTTTCACGTCACTATCATGTGGCTGTGCTTCCATGGGATCCCAGAAAAACAACATTACGTCAATTTCTCCCTGGGCAATCATGGCCCCAATTTGTTGGTCACCACCCAGTGGTCCACTTAATAATTTTTTCACGGGTCTATCCAATGCTTCTTCCACTAATTTTCCAGTAGTTCCTGTGGCAAACAGTTCGTGTTTGGCCAACTCTACTTTGTTGAAAATGGCCCATTCTATCAGGTCTGCTTTTTTATGGTCATGTGCTACTAGTGCAATCCTTTTGCGCTTACCTAGTTTTTTCAAATTTGCCATCTTGTTCTTTTGTGGTTCCGTGATAAAGTTAATTAACCCTTTAGTGCTCTTTCATTAATTTTCTTCAATACCGCTGCATAAGCTAGGAGCGGAAGTAACAGTGGCCAGCAAAGGGCCAGCAGCCAATGGTTGGTAATCATCCAAATCACCCAGACCACCCAACACAGAAAAAGGCCGTATCCAAAAAACAACACACCAAAGAGAACAGAATCATAAAACACCGTGCCTTTTGTTTTTTTAGCAACAAATGCAGCTACAAGGTTATAGATAGGCAAATGAATCATGGTTCCAATACTTGCAGCAGATTGCAACCAAGTAGGAAAGGGTATTTGTATTTGTGGGGGGTTGATCAATGGTTCAATGGCTTTGAAAAGTTCTCTATTAAAGTGGTTATAATTCAAAGCTTCTTCTTCAAATAATTGTAGTTCTTTTTGTTCAATTGTTGCTCCCGTTTGTATTGCACATTTCTTTCCAAAATTTCTAAAACTATCATAGGCTATTCCCATTGGCAGGACTCTAACAGGAATGCCTTCTTTCCAACTACTAAAAGCTATGCGTGCAGCGCCTTTTTTAAAGGGTTGTAATTCGTTTTTATTTAAACAAATCCCCTCAATAAAAATTAAAACAATCCCGTTTTTGCGCAATATTTTTCTGCTGTTTTCAAAAGCCGTTTCATTCAAGGCAAGGTTTTCTTTTCCCTCGCTTAAACGATAAATGGGAAACATATGCAAGAGTTTTAATAAACCCGCGTGCCATGGTTGATTAAAGGCATCGCCCCTGGCTAAAAAATAAATGGGCTCTTTAAAAATTGCAGCCACAATAATGGCATCCAAAAAAGAATTGGGATGGTTGGCACAAATCAATACCGGACCCTTGATAGCCCTAGCAGATTTTGAGGGAACTATGATTCCCGGACAAAAAATCCAAAGCGCAAGTCTGATGATTGGTTTAAGCAAAAAATAAATCAAAACAAGGGATTATGGTATTTTGATGGCCATAGATAACGCAATACCTACACCCTGTCCGGCATTTCTTCCATAAAGGGTATAAAATGCTTTCACGGTAGGCATTAGCGTGCGGCTGATTTTCTTACCATAAGTTACACCCGCGGAACCAAACATAAAATCTTTGTTTCCGTTAAGGTTGGCAGTAAATGTTTTATCTGCGCTATAAGAATTTTCGTGGTTAAGCGTAAAAATCAAGAGATTAGATTTGGGTAATTCCATACCATAAATCAAATTCACGTTTAGTTTGTTGGGGCCATCTTGTTGGTCAATAAAACGAGTGAACATTCCTTCAATAATAGCAAAGGTTTTCTTTTTCACGTTGAAGGAATAGTTAGATCCAATAAAAAAACCTTTTGATCCCAATCCTAAATAAGGTTCCGTGGTATTACTATACAATGGAATAATGGCTCCCACTTTTACGGTAAAGTATTTTTTTAAATCCTTTGATGGGGTGTGAAAATTAAATCCAACATAGGTATCACCAACACCCGCGTGTGTAAATTTATCTAAGACGTTTTGAGAGGTAACAGAAGCAAAAGGAACGTTGAACACCAGGTCGGTTTTTCTGCCTATCCCCACCACGCCATATAAGCTCATGGTGTGTGAGGAGAATTTTCCGTTGAAGGGAGAGTTTTCTACCTGTCTATCTGCATTAAAAAATTTAGTAGACTGCGAATAGGTATAAGACGGGGTTAATATCCACCTGTGTTTACCCACAGGCCAGTCGGCTTTTGCCTGCTGGGAGAACCCAAGCACAATGATCATCAATAAGAAAGCCAATTGTTTATTCATGATGCCGTTTTTATTTTTTTCCCTTTGCTAGTTTTTCATAGAACCAAATACTCTTGAATGTATTATGCCTATCAGGTACTTCGTGAGCAAGTTCAGGGAAAGTATAGATTTCACTCATTTTAATCACTTCTGGATTTAGCTTATTGTACATGCCAATAGTAGTTACTGCTGGAGCTAGTGGATCCAATAAACCAATACCCAACAATACAGAACACTTGATCTTGGGGGCAAAATTTTGAATCTCAAAATAACTGAGGTTATTCAACAAATCGTCTTTGGAAATAGTGTTCTTATTCTCGTCTAGATATCGATTAAAGTTTTTAATGATAAAAGACTCTTCTCTAATATTATCCTGCATTTCCATGTTCAAATGAAAATCACAATAAGTAGGGTTGTCTGCCATGCAGGTTTGAATCTTGGAACCCAATAAACCTGCAACCATTAAAGACAGTGATCCGCCCTGACTACCACCAAATACCGCAACACGTTTTAAATCAAAGCCCATGTCTTCATTGGCAAATATGAAATCTACTGCCCTAATGCAATCCATGTACATGGCCCTATAAATATATTTCTTGGGGTCATGCACATTGAACACAATCATCTCAATATTTTCTGGATCCAATAATTTAAACGCTTCTTTATCGGCGCCTCGGGCATTGAGCATAAAGCTGGCAAATTCATCAAAGTAGAGTGGTTTCAACATCACGTGATAACCACCATAACCTACTAAGACAGGAAACTTACTACCCAATAATGTAGTGGGTATGCTCAACCAACCATAAATTCGGGTATCTTCTAAAGAAGACATTTCTACCCTGTATACTTTGTGTTTAATGGTGCTTTTTTCATAGTCTTCTTCAATTTTATAGGCCGGATTTACGGTGGCCAATTCTTCCATGGCTTCTTTCCAGAAATCATCAAAATCATCGGGTCTATGAAAAGGGCTACTCATTTGTCCAATTTCATATCCAAAAGTATAGTGGGTGGTATCGTCGTAAGTGCTGGTATTAATTGCCACATCAATATTGTAAATGCCTGGTTTAACCGGTGGCGATATACTAAAGTTGAGTCTTTTACTACTTCTCTTGGCCAGCTTAATATCAAAGACTTTTTCAGACACCACTTTTCCGTGAATGGCATCTTTGATTTGATAACCAATGGTTCCTGTCTGAGCCAGTTTGTAGGTGTTTTGAAGATTTACATCATATTTTATATTTGACCTTCCCACAAAGATTCCATCAATATTGGATGGCTTCATGGTAATCTTGATCTCTCCCTCCATTTCTCCGTCTTTCTCCGCTTCAAACAATTCTTTACTGCTTTTGCTGGCGGCCCTTTCTGCGGCTTTGTCTGGTTTTTCACCGGTTACAAAATCAAAACTGAAATTGAATTCTCTTTTGACCTTGTTTAAAACAACCGTGAATTTAATCAAATAGGCTCCTGGTGTTTCAAAAGGGATTTCAAAGTCATTGTTGATGGCTTTTTTAGAAGGAATATTAATGTCAAATGTTCTTTCTAAAAGGGATTCACCGTCTACGCTCTTGAGTTCATAATAAAGCGTGCCCACTTGATCAATCTTGGTACCGTTTTTAATGTCAAGCTTATATTTGATCCTTTTCTTATAATTGAAAATCCCCGATTTTTCTGTGGGTGAAATACCAATCTCTACTTGACCAGGGGCCGCAGTATTCTTGGCCATACCGTTGGTGGCCAGCATTAGTAAAAACAGAATAAAACAAAAAAACCTTTTCATGTTATGTTTATTTCCTTTTCTCCAATAACCTGGATTTTCTTATAGCCAGATTAACCGGTTCCTCAATACCCTTATACAGCACAATAGAAATTAGATTCAATACAATAAATACTATACCAATATAGAGTAATGTGTCATTTACGTGTTCGGGGAACCAGTCCATCCCATTCTCATACATCCAGTTGAACATTTTGTCAATACCAACCCAGGTCCATTCCTTGGTAAAATTGGCAATCACTCCAATATGCAAAAGGTAGAAGATATAAGAGCTTTTACCCAGTAATTGCATGGTGTTGGTAGAAAGAAATCTCCTGACAATAGAGGCTTCTTTTATAACCCCAAAATAAAACAAGGCAATTCCAATGGGCAATACCACGTTGTTTGTAAAAATGCCAAAGGGGTGATACAGACCATATTCTCTTCCATCTAGGGGTAAACTAGCCAAAATGCCAATACTTCCAGCAATCCCAAGAATACCTAAAATAGTGAATAGGGGTGTTTTTCTATCTGCTTCATTGGCTTTGAGGATGATTAGGGCAAGACCCATTCCAATAAAGAATTCCACACACCTTCCCAGGAAAGTGTAGAGGAACATGAAGGTAAAATTACCAAAAAAGCCATAGAAATTGAAATTGCTAAAGATCAGTACCAATATTGAACC
The DNA here is from genome assembly GCA_945957225.1 of uncultured Sphingobacteriia bacterium. Classification (GTDB taxonomy): domain Bacteria; phylum Bacteroidota; class Bacteroidia; order Chitinophagales; family Chitinophagaceae; genus Sediminibacterium. The sequence continues at coordinate 15,998 of CAMFKK010000002.1, forward strand.
AATAGCCAATAGTAATATTGGAATGATAACAATATTGCGCATATTCTTCTTCATTCTCACAAAGAAGAGGGGGGCTAGAAAATAGAAAGATTCTTCAACAGTTAGAGACCAACCTTGACCAACCCCTGTAAATTTTAAGTCATCAAAAAAACCTCGGACAAAGAAAATATTGAGTAAAACCAACAAGATGGGTGATCCAAATCCAGCCATAACACTGGGTTCTGCGCCAACAGTAAAAGCAATTATAAAGGTAAATAAGGTGAGAAGCGCATACATGGGATAGATCCGCGCTATCCTGTTCTTGATGTATTTTCTAAACCAATCACTGTTTAATTCACAGGTATCATAATAGCGCATACAGATCAGGAATCCACTCAAAACAAAGAACATAGTTACCCCCATATGAAATTCATTCAGGGTTCTACGAATAGGATAAATAAAATCTGCTTGATTAAAATGATGAAAAAAGACCAAAAATGCCGCGATGGCTCTTACGCCTGTTAGGGCAGGGATGTAGGAGTTTGCTTTCATTGACGGTTAGGAGGGTGGGTTAGAAGCCTCTATTAAATAATACTTTTAATGTCTATTGACTTTAGAACGTATAAATTGGCCGATTAGTATTTTTTGACACCTCAAAACACCAAAAAGCCACCTTGCGGTGGCCTCTTGATACTTACTAACCCGTCTAAAAAACTATTTTATGCTTCAGCGGCAATCTTTACTTCGTTGATTTTTGCCCTGATTTTTGCTTCAATTTCATTGGCCAACTCTGGATTATCCCTTAATAATCCCTTCACAGAATCCCTTCCCTGACCCAATTTATTGGCTTCATAACTAAACCAGGAACCACTTTTGTTCACAATTCCAAGTTCTACACCCATATCAATGATTTCTCCCAGTTTACTCACACCTTCTCCAAAAATGATGTCAAATTCAGCGGCACGGAATGGAGGGGCCACTTTATTTTTCACCACTTTTACTTTTACGTGGTTACCAATAGCAGCGTCACCATCCTTGATTTGGGTCATTCTTCTAATATCCAAACGAACCGATGCATAGAATTTTAAGGCATTACCACCTGTGGTAGTTTCTGGATTCCCAAACATTACCCCAATTTTCTCACGTAACTGGTTGATAAAAATGCAAACTGTGTTGGTTTTATTAATAGTTGCGGTGAGTTTTCTCAGGGCCTGACTCATCAAACGAGCGTGTAAACCCATTTTAGAATCACCCATTTCACCTTCTAATTCGCTTTTTGGAACCAGGGCAGCTACAGAGTCAATCACCACAACATCCAAAGCCCCCGACAAGATTAATCGGTCAGCAATTTCTAAAGCTTGTTCACCATAATCTGGTTGAGAAATTAATAGGTTGTCCACATCTACACCCAAATTCTTTGCATAAGCACTATCAAAAGCGTGTTCCGCATCTATAATAGCACACATTCCACCTTTTTTCTGGGCTTCAGCAATCACATGAATGGCTAATGTGGTTTTACCAGATGATTCTGGTCCGTAAATCTCAATAATCCTACCTTTTGGTAAACCACCTACGCCAAGCGCTGCGTCTAAACCAATTGAACCGGTGGAAATAACTTCCATTGGATCCTGGCTTTTTTCATTCATCATCATGACAGAACCCTTGCCATAATCCTTATCAATCTTATCGATTGTTAATTTCAGTGCTTTCAGTTTTTCTGCGTTGCTCATAACGGGTGTTTTATCTATTGGTTTGTAAAAATAGTGGTTTCCTTTATATAAACTAATTTTTTTAGTATTTATTTTACTAACCGTATTAGTTTTTTTATTTAGGGACCAAACTAGGCTAATTCTGGGAAGGTCTTCCTTAAATAACACCCATTTTATACCCCGCTAAAACCATTTCAGTGGTTTATCCCAATAAACCGGCGGCCCTACTAATGTCCAACATGCGATCCATGGGTTTTTTGGCAGCCAGTCTTAAAGTTTCATCCATGGTTATTTCAGGAGTCTCGTATTTCATACATAAATACAGTTTCTCCAGGGTATTTAGCTTCATGTGAGGACAATCATTACAAGCACAATTATTGGTGGGTGGTGCGGGTATAAATGTCTTTTGTGGATTATCCTGTTGCATCTGGTGTAAGATACCCGTTTCAGTAGCCACAATATATTCACTAGCAGTATCTGACTTGGTATATTTTAAAAGCTGTGTGGTACTACCAATATAATCTGCAATTCTTAAAATAGCGTCTTCACATTCTGGGTGTGCAATCAATTTAGCTTTTGGATGTCTGATTTTTAATTTGGTTATTTTTTCCAAACTAAAAATTTCATGCACCATACATGCACCATTCCAAAGCAACATATTTCTGCCGGAAATTTTATTTAAATAAGCCCCAAGATTTTTATCTGGAGCAAATAAAATGGGTTGATCTTTTGGAATACTTTCAATGATTTTTTCTGCATTTCCAGAAGTACAAATAATATCGCTTAAGGCTTTAATATCTGCTGTACAATTGATATAAGAAACTACTAAATGATCTGGATGTTTTGCTTTAAAAGCCCTGAAAAGCTCTGCTGGTGCGCTATCTGCCAAAGAACAACCCGCATTTAGATCTGGTAATAATACTTTTTTGGTGGGGTTGAGAATCTTTGCGGTCTCAGCCATAAAATGCACACCGGCAAAAACAATTAGGTCAGCATTGGTCTGTTCTGCTTGTTGGGCAAGACCCAAGCTATCCCCAATATAATCCGCCACGTCCTGGATATCTGGTTCTTGGTAGTAGTGTGCAAGGATGATGGCATTTTTTTCTTTCTTTAGTTGCTCAATCTCGGCAAATAAATCCAAACTTGGATCAATCTCTATGTCTGTAAAACCTTTTTCCAATATTTTCATTTTTGATGTTCATAATTACGGTAATAGTATTTAATAATACTTATTTATAAAACTAAACTACTACTATTAGGGCTGTGGATTTCGGGATAAGTTTGTTATCCCCAAAGCACAAAGTTAATTATCTCTAGTTTATACACGGTACTTCACAGTTTATTCACCATGTTAATCTTTGTACTAGACTGTATTTATAGTAGTATTTCCACATTGGTGGATTACCTAATTCACAAGATTCATTTTTCACTATCCACTTTTCCCGCACTGTTAATTAAGAGCGCATAGAATGCTTCCAATTTTTTGAGTTTGCGTATTTTGGGTAAAAAGGCCAAACTTATTCCACCAGTATCCACTTTTCAAAATGGAAAAATGGCTGTTTTCCACCGGTTTTGTCATTTATCCACGGGCCAATGTGAATAGGTTTTACCAAGATTATTGGGTTTTATCTCTTATGGAGGGTTCTTTTTCTAGGTCAATCTTGGGTGGTTTCTGAAAATCTTACCCATTGGCGGTTTTGGATGGTTTTCCACAACTTATCCTAATGTTTTTTCCCCTATTTTTGCCATCCTTAAAATCTAACAATAGTTTATTATGTCTGTCATTCAAAGTATTCGTGACAAAGGAGCTTGGGTTATTTTTGGTATCATCGCCCTAGCCTTGATTGCATTCATCCTACAGGATGGTGTTGGACGTGGCCGATCAGCCAATAACAATACCGATATGGGAAAAGTGAATGGTGTTAAAATTGAACGCCTTGCATTTGAAGAGAAACTAGCCATGCAAGAGCGCATGTATGGTGCTCAAGGTGCTCAAAGAGAACAATTGATTGGTTCTGTATGGAATCAAGAAGTTGAAAGGATTGTATTGCAACAAGAATACGAGAAGCTAGGTCTTCAAGTTACTTCTAAGGAATTAACCGATATTCTTTTTGGTGACAACTCCCCTTTAAAGAATGAGTTCACTGATCCTAAAACAGGTGAATTCAAAGTGGCAGAAGCTAAACAAGCTTTTGCACAAATCAAGAAAAGTAAGAATGCTGAGCAAGTGAACATGATTAACTCAGCTTATATTGAGCCTACTATTGAACAAGCTTTGCGTACTAAGTACCAAGCATTGTTGCAACAGTCTGCATATGTACCAAAATGGATGGTTGAAAAACAAATGGCAGATAATAATGCTATTGCTAGCATCTCTTATGCTTTTGCTCCTTATAATAGTATTGCAGACAGCACCGTAACAGTGACTGATGAAGACATTACTGCTTATGTAAACAAACACGCTTCTGAATTCAAGAAAGAAGAAGAAACCAGGGGTATTGCTTATGTTAGTTTTAATGCAGCTCCATCTTCTGTAGATTCAGCTACTGTTTTAAACCAAGTGAAATCTTATAGAACTGAATTTGCTACAACTGATGATACAAAAGGATTTTTGAACAAAGTAGGTTCTGATCTTCCTTTTTATGATAGCTATTTTGGTAAGAGTAAATTACAGATGGCTATGAAAGATAGCTTGACAAGTTTGGCTGTAGGTAATATCTATGGCCCATATTTAGATGGTGGTTCTTATGTAATGGCTAAAATGGTGGCTATTAAAAACTGGCCAGATAGTGTTACTGTAAGACATATCTTAATTGGTACTGCCAATCCACAAACAGGACAGCAAATTAAACCAGATAGCGTTGGTAAGAAATTAGCAGACAGCATTGCTGCAGCTGTAAAAGGCGGAGCCGATTTTGCTGCCCTTTGCATGAAGTATTCTGACGATGGTGGAAGCAAAGAAAAAGGTGGTGTTTATCCTTATTTTGAACAAGGTAAAATGGTAACCGCTTTCAACGATTATGTGTTCAATAATCCAGCTGGTTCTAAAGGGGTGGTTAAAACTGAATTTGGTTACCACTATATTGAAATCTTAGGTCAGAAAAACTTTGGACCTGCTTATAAAATTGGCTACTTGGCTAAACCAATTGTTGCTAGTAATGAAACCGTTAGCGCATCCAATACAGCTGCTGCACAGTTTGCTTCTAGCAGCAAGAATAAAAAGACATTTGACGAGAATGCTTTAAAGTCTAATCTAACCTTATTAACTGCTGCTGAAATTAAAGCAAACGATAACCAAATTGTTGGCATTGGTGCTAGCAGAACCTTGGTTCGTTGGGCTTATGATAACTCTGTAGGTACTGTATCAGAACCAACAGAAGTAGGTGATAAATATATTGTTGCTATTTTGACTTCTGTAAATAAAGCTGGTACCATGTCTGCTGCTGAAGCAAGACCATTGGTAGAAGGCATTGTTCGTAGCAGTAAGAAAGCTAAAATTATCATTGATACCAAGTTTAAAGGAACAACTTTGGAAGCATTGGCTGGTTCAGTAGGAACAGCTGTACAAAGAGCTGATAGCATTAGCTTTAGCACTCCTTTCATTCCTAATTTGGGTAGCGAACCAAAAGTAATTGGAGCAGCTTTCAATAAAGCGCTTCAAGGAAAAATCAGCGAACCAATTGCTGGAACCAGCGGTGTGTTTGCTGTACGTGTTGAAAACAATAGCGCTAAACCTGCTACTGCTGATGCGGTGGCACTAAAGCAAAACCTGATCCAAGCTGCTAGAATGGCTGCTTACCGTGGAGCCGATGCTTTACGTAAATCAGCAACTATTGTAGACAATCGATCTAAGTTTTATTAATCTTTAGTGAAAGATACTTGCAAAGCCCGGGCCTTGGTCCGGGCTTTTGTTTTACTAATAACGAAAACATTGTTTGATACGAATACCTAATTTTGTATCATTATTAAAAATATGGCAGCAGAAATCTTTGTCAATAAAGTTCAGGAAAGCGGCATCATCACCCTAGACCTGGAACAATTCTATCCAAAAGCACCCATTAAGGTTTTTGACCTAAAGGGATATCTGTTTATGGAATTGATTCTAAAAGAAAAGGATTTTAGGGCAGCTTTATTAACAACCGACTGGACGGTTTACCAAGGTGCTGCTGTAGCCATTACTTGTACAGTGGATGCCATTGTTCCTATGTGGGCCTATATGCTAATAGCCAGTTATTTGCAACCCGTTGCTGCAGAGATTGTATTTGGAACAGAAAAGGAATTGGTCAATAGTTTAATGCTAAAAAACTTGGAACAGTTTGACGCGGCGGAATACACAGACAAGAGAGTTGTTGTAAAAGGCTGTGGCGATACACCCATTCCAGAAACAGCGTATGTGAGCATCACCAATAAATTAAGACCCTTTGTGAAAAGCATCATGTACGGAGAACCTTGCAGCACGGTGCCCATTTTCAAAAAGCCCAATCCCGCAAAAGCGGAATAAGTATTTGCAATTATTTAATCTTGCAAAAACCGATTAAGGGATATTAATTTGATTCTCCCCGTGCACTTTAGAAAACGGATGTATACTTATGGTTTTTCTCTGGTAGTTACTTCTTCAAATCTTTGGTCATAGTCCTCTCTAATGGTTCCAAATACACGGTCCCAAACAAGCAAGTATAAACCATAGTTTCCCTTAAAATATTGGTGGTGTTGGTTATGACTGGTAGAAGTGTTGATCCACTTGCCAATACTAGATGTTGCAAAAGACCTAGGGTATAATTCATAACCCAAGTGACCATATATATTATACACTATGGAGAATAAAAAGAACAAAGCCAAGTGGGTAATATGAATAGGAAGTGTAAAATAGAAAATGAAAACAATTCCCTGTTCTACAATGGCTTCTAAGGGATGAAACGCATAAGCTGCCCAAGGCGATGGATTGGTTGATTGATGGTGCACCAAGTGAAACCATTTAAACAAAGCAGGGTGGTGCATGGCACGATGCATAAAATAAAAATAGGTATCGTGCATAAAAAACAAAACAGGAAACACGGCAAAATAATAGAACCAACCCCTTTCTGAAATTTCCATATACCTAGTGGTATAAGGTGCTACAGCAGGATGATGTAGGATATAAATAAATAAACCAAAAATTAGAATAGTAGTACTAGAGTAAAGAATCTCTCTAATAAAGTCTTTTGTTTTAGCGTCTCTTGGTTGCAATTTTTTATAAGCCCATGCTTTTTTGAGTAACACATAAAACACAAAAAATACGAAGGCTGCAATTAGGTAATACCTGCTTCCTATCTTGGTAACAATATTAAAATAGAAGTCCCAATTGAATTGCATACTATATGTTTTTATCCATGAATTCTACCAAACCTTTTCTAGCCCCTTTTTGAATCTTGCCCTGCATAAAATTACTCCATCCAAATAAGAATCCAGGCAAACCCAATGCCATCCTGGTCCATTTATAAAAATCAAAAGCATCAGTGTGCTCAATGATCAATCCGTCTTTTAAACGCAGATGTGCTTTGATCTTGTTATTGACTTTTCTACCTGTTTTGCTAAATAGATATTTTGCATTCCAATCACAGGTAGCATACTCTTCATCCAAGAGTTGAATATTACCATAGGTTAAAGAAAAATCCTTAGCCCTTTTGCAAAGCATTTCCCACATGGCCCTAGCGTGTTCTGCATCTATTAATCCAAAGGCAGGATCATTAAAGACAGCATCGTCAGCATAACAGGATTGCATAGTTGCATAGTCTTTGTTCTGAAAAGCAGTATAGAATTTATGTATGGTTGCTTCGTTTTGAGTCATGTTATTTTGTTTAGGGAGTTTTATCTAGTGCGCCAATAACCAGTTTTCGCCAACGCCCATTTCTGCTTCAACGGGAACACCGTTAGGAAGCGGTAATGCAGCACGCATATTGTCAAGGATAATGGGTTTGAGTTTATCCATTTCTTCGGGCAATGCATCAAAGATCAATTCATCGTGTACTTGTAGAATCATCTTAGATTTTAGACCCGCGTCTTTAATGGCTTTGTGAATTCGAATCATGGCCAGTTTAATCATGTCAGCGGCTGTACCTTGAATAGGAGAGTTAACGGCGTTTCTTTCAGCAAAACCACGCACCGTAAAGTTGGCCGATCCAATATCTTTTAACCAACGCTTTCTACCCATAAGTGTTTCTACATATCCGTTCTCTTGGGCAAAATGGATGGTGTTATCCATGTATGCTGTAATACCAGAGAACTCTTTTTTATAGTTGTCAATAATTTCTTTGGCTTCTGCTCTAGGAATGCCCAAGTTCTCTGCCAAACCAAATGCTCCCTGACCATAGATAATACCAAAGTTTACACTCTTGGCTTTATAACGTTGTTCCTTGGTTACATCAGCTTCTTCAATTCCATATACTTTGGCAGCTGTAGCCGTGTGAATGTCTTTACCCTGTTTGAATGCTTCACACATATTGGGATCACCACTCATGGCGGCCACAATTCTCAATTCAATCTGTGAATAATCCGCGCTGACTAAAATGTGGTTACTATCTCTTGGAATAAATGCTTTTCTAATTTCTTTACCCCTATCGCTACGTACTGGAATATTTTGAAGATTGGGATTATTGCTACTCAATCTTCCGGTTACAGCCACCGCTTGCGCATAAGATGTATGTACCCTTCCTGTTTTGCTATTGATGATTTCAGGTAAAGCGTCTACATAGGTACTCTTGAGTTTGGTGAGTTCTCTAAAACCCAAGATATCTGCCACAATGGGATTGTTGTTAGAGAGTTTTTGTAACACGTCTTCACCAGTTGCGTATTGACCCGTCTTGGTTTTCTTGGCTTTTGGATCAATCTTTAATTTGTCAAACAAGACTTCACCTAATTGCTTTGGCGATGCTAAGTTGAATCTTACACCTGCTTGTGCATACACTGATTCTTCAAAAACCTTTGCGTCTTTTTCTAATTCCTTGCTATAGGCATTTAGAAAATCTACATCAATTTTTACACCTTCAAATTCCATATCGGTTAGTACACGCACCAAAGGATTTTCTACTTCTTCAAAAACACGTTGTACTTTTTTCTCTTCCAACATGGGTTCAAAAACATGTTTTAATTGCAGCGTAATGTCTGCGTCTTCCGCTGCGTATTCTTTAACTTTCTCAGGATCCACGTCACGCATATTGCCTTGGTTCTTTCCTTTTTTACCAATGAGCTCATCAATATGTACGGGTTCATAACCTAGGTATTGGGCACTCAGCAAATCCATACTACGCCTACCTTCTGGTTCAATTAGGTAATGCGCTAACATGGTATCAAATATTTTTCCTTTTGGTTCAACACCATACCATTTTAATAAGAGTAAATCATATTTCAGATTTTGTCCAATCCAGATTACATCGGTTCTATTAAAGAGGGGATGAAATTTTTGTAACATTTCTAATACCTCATCTCTATTACTAGAACAAGGAACATAATATCCTTCACCCGTTTTAATACTAAAACTCATACCTACTATTTCTGCTTCATTGGCATCAATATTGGTAGTTTCTGTATCAAAGCAGATTTCTCGTTCTGGCATCAATCTTCTGATCAATGCTTCAATGGCGTCTTTGCCTTGTATTAGTTGATAATCGTGCGGCGTGTTGTTGATATTTTTATCAGCCTGCATTCCTGTATTGCCTCCGTCTTCTTGTAAGGCTTCACTAAATTCACTAGGCTTTTCTTTTTTCTCTGGAGCTGCAACAGGGTTGCCAAACAAATCCATCTGACCCGCTTGTGGTACGGATTGAAAGGCATTAAAATTATCGCCTAAGATTCTTTTACCTAAGGTTTTGAATTCTAATTCCGTAAACACTTGTACTAATTCATCATTGTTCCATTCTTTAAGTTTATAATCTTCTTCATGAAACTGAACAGGAACATTGGTAATGATGGTAGCCAATTTTTTACTCATGATGGCCATCTCTGCACCCTTTCTCACTTTCTCGCCCAATGCCCCTTTTAGACTATCGGCGTTAACCAAAACGTTTTCTAGTGTATCATATTCCTTTAATAATTTGGCAGCAGTTTTTTCTCCTACACCAGGAATTCCTGGAATATTATCAACCGCATCACCCATCATACCCAACATATCTATAACCTGTTCTACTCTTTGAATATCCCAACGGGCGCAGATTTTTGCTGCTGTTAGAATCTCATGGGGATTACCCATAAATGGTGGTTTGTAAATAAAGACATTGGGATGAATCAATAATTGACCATAGTCTTTATCGGGGGTAACCATATATACTTCATAACCTGCATCGGCTGCCTGCCAAGCCAGTGTTCCAATTACGTCATCGGCTTCATAGCCATCCATTTCTACCACTGGAATATTAAAGCCACGAATAATACGCTTGATATCTGGAATAGACAATAACAGATCTTCCGGTGTTTCCTGACGGTTGGCTTTATAGTCTGCAAAATCGGTATGACGTTCAGTGGGTGCTTTTGTATCAAAACAAACTGCCAGGTGGGTTGGCTTCTCTTTGTTAATCAAATCAAAGAGGGTGCTGGTAAATCCAAACTGTGCATTGGTATTATGACCCTTTGAGGTTATCCTAGGGTTTCTAATCAAAGCATAGTAGGCACGAAAGATTAACGCAAATGCGTCTAGCAGAAAGAGTTTTTTAGACATTTGGCTAAGTTAGAGAAATTAGTGTCCAAAATAAAAAACCCCACAAAATGTGGGGCTTTTCAAAAGTTGGTCCATGTGGGTTTGGACCGTTTTTATTCCTTGCTGAACTATTTGATACCGTATTTACTCTTATAACGATCGTATAGCTGTGTTTGTTTATTTTCCAGGCTAACTTTTCTTCCTTGAATAAAGGCCATAATAATAGTACTGCTCTTCATGTCTAAGATATCTCCTTCACTTACAACAATATTGGCGTCTTTACCTACTTCTAATGAACCGGTTCTGTCATCAACACCCAGAATTTTGGCCGCATTTAAAGTAATTGCAGACAAAGCTTGTTCCTTGGTTAAACCATAGGTAACTGCTGTACCAGCATTATAAGAGAGGTTTCTATAACGGGTATTGGCTGAATTGTCATTCAGGGCAAACAGAACACCGGCTTTTTGTAAAGCGGCAGGTGTCTTGTAAGGCTGGTCAATATCATCGTCTTCTGTTGCAGGAAGTGCGTGTGACTCACCCAAAATTACTGCTATGTTGTTGGCTTTCAACAGATCAGCAATATGATAGCTTTCACTTCCGCCTACTATAACCACTTCAAAACCAAACTCTTTTACAAAGTCAACCGCAATCAACATTTGTTTTACTTGGTCACCGTGTACAAAGAGTTTTTGTTTCTTGTCAAACAATCCTTTTACTGCTTCTAGTTTCAAGTTGGTATTAGCATGGCTACTTTCTTGTAAATAAGCTTTTGCTTCACGGAAGAAGTTTTTAATTGCTTCCACTCTGTCTAAAGCTTGTTTGGCTGGATCAACTGGTGCACCACCAAATCCAGGAAAACCTCCAGGAAATCCACCGCCTCTTCTACCAAAGCGTTGAATAAAACTTGGCATGGTCAAGTGAATACCTGCATCCATTTTATAAGCCGCGTCTTCCCAGTTCCAAGCGTCAAGTTGTACCACAGAAGAGGAACCAGAGATAATACCACCCTCTGGTGCTACACTGGTTAATAAAATTCCGTTTCCTTTTAATACGTTGATAACCCTTGAGTCTGCATTATATGCAGTGATGGATCTTACGTTGGTATTAAAATCACCAATTTCAGAAACGTCATTACTTGCTCTAACACCAGCCCCAATTTCAGTTAGACCCAAATCAGAGTTAGGTAAGATTAAACCGGGATAAACGTGTTTGCCTTTTGCATCAAAGACTTTAACGTCATCAGCAGGTACGGCAATCCCTGTTCCTACTTTTACAATTTTGCCATTGTTTACTTCAACGGTTGCATTTTCCAAAACGGTTCCGTTACCTACGTGCACCGTTCCATTGGTAATATATAGTTTACCCTTGTATTCTTTTGCGGGGTAAACCGATTCCTGCGCTTGGGCACTTGCACAAAGCAGGACTAAGCTTGATATGGTATAGAATAATCTTTTCATGTTGGTAGTTTTATTTGTCCTTAGATTCACCTTCGTGCATTTCAACAGTGTACAAACCGTCTTCGTGTTCGTGATCGCCACAGCTTAACAGAATCTGCCAGCTTGGTTCTGCTGGTCTAACAGCACCAGGACCACCAGTTCTTTTTTCACCAATCATTTTCTGAGTCAAACGGAATCTTTCTGCTTGAATTTTCTTGCGTTGTTCTAAGTCTTTTTCACGATCCCAATAAACAATACCATCAACAATGGTTTTTTCAGACTTAGCATAGATGCTCAAAGGATTATCACTCCAAACAACAATGTCTGCGTCTTTACCCACTTTAATGCTACCTACTTTATTGTCAACGTGTAAGGCTTTTGCAGGATTCAAAGTGACCATCTTCAATGCTTCTTCTTCTGTAACACCACCATAGCGTACAATCTTACCAGCTTCCTGATTCAATCTACGCGCCATTTCTGCGTCATCAGAATTGATACAAACATTCAAACCAACTTTCTGCATAATAGCAGCGTTGTAAGCAATGGCATCAGTTACCTCTACTTTGTAATAATACCAATCAGAGAAGGTAGAAGCACTTGCACCATGCACTTTCATTTTGTCGGCTACTTTGTATCCTTCTAGAATATGTGTGAATGTGTTAAATGTAAATCCGTATTTATCACCTACGCGCAATGCAGCAGTGATTTCACTTTGTACATAAGAGTGACACGTAATAAAGCGTTTCTTGTTTAGGATTTCTACCAAGGCATCCAACTCTAAATCCCTTCTTGTCTTAGGATCAAGCTTAATAGCTTTTTCATAATCTTTAGCACGAGCAAAAGCATCATTCAATACTTCGGCAACACCCATCCTGGTATCAGGGAAACGGTTATTACCTTGTGTGGCAGTACTACGTTTTACGTTTTCGCCCAAGGCAAATTTGATAAAACCATCAGAGCCTTTGAATTTCAAATCTTCATCATTAGCCCCCCAACGCAATTTGATTAATTGTGTTTGACCACCAATGGTATTAGCAGAACCGTGTAGAATATGAGAAGAGGTAACACCACCACTTAATTGCCTATAGATATTAATGTCTTCAGGATTTAAGTTATCGGCAATACGCACTTCAGAAGTAACGGACTGACCACCTTCATTAATAGAAGCCGCTGCAATATGTGAGTGTTCATCAATGATACCTGCGGTAACGTGTTTACCAGTACCATCAATTACTTTAGCACCATCGGCAGAAATACTCTTACCAACTTTTGCAATCTTACCATCTTTTAATAAAACGTCTGTGTTTTCTAATTTGCCTTCTTTTTCGTTGGTCCAAACAGTAGCATTTTTAATTAAGATGCTTTCTTGTTTTGGTGCTTCTTCCCAACCATATCCGTCAAAAGGATAACTTACTTTGGCCAAACGTTGGTTACCCATTCTTCTTCTTTGAGTAGAATCATTATTAGCAGCTAAATAAACACTGTCTAATTTTGCAGACCATGTTAATTTATTACCAGCAGTATCTTCACCAGTACCACTCCAATAATTACCATTAGAAACACCACTCAATCTGTATTGCGTTGCAGCAGCGCCGCCACCAAATCCTCCACGACCACCTCCAAATCCACCAGCGCCAGGTGCTTCACCACCAGCAGGAGCTTGTGGTCTTCTAGCAGCAACAGGAGAGAAACTTAATTTCACCATTTTGCCGTCATGTGTAAATCTACCAGTTAAAGTATCTTTTCCAATCACGTTAGCAGTACTTGCATTTTTTACATCCAATGCATATTTTATTGGACCAGCAACGGTATTAATGGTAAGGGTATAATTGCCTTTTACTTCAGACCAAGCATCTTCTTTAATCGCATATTTTTTACCACTTACCCAGTTGTGTAAAATATTGGTAGTAGCTGCAAATACGGGTCCAGATGTTATAATGAAATTGGCTTGTTTACCAGTTTCCAAACTACCTACTTTGTCATATACACCTAATAAAGTAGCAGGTGTTTTTGTCAATGCTTCTAAGGCTTTTGTTTCTGTTAAACCCATGTCAATGGATTTACGCAAATTGGTCATAAAGGATTTTTGATCGCGCAAATCAGATACGGTTAAGCAGAAAGGAATATTGGCTTTTTCTAAAGCAGCAGGGTTGCTAGGAGCTAATTCCCAGTGCTTCATATCGCCCAAAGAAACTGCACGAGCATCATTTGGATCTTCTACGTCCATGGCTTGAGGAAAATTCAAACCAATTACGTAAGTAGCTTTTGTTGCAGCAATTTCTTTTACGCGTTGATATTCATTACCACCGCCTTTGATAATATATTGTACACCAAATTCATCACCAATTCTATCGGCGCGAACATCGTTCCATTTGTCTTCAGCTTCAAAAAACTGAGGTAGAGTTTGATTGTCATTCCAAGCTTGTAAACTTAAGTTCACACCTTCTTTAGCTGGTTTGTTTTTATACCACTGAGCATCCAAATAAGTTTGGCGCAGAAGCGCGATGGAACCCATGATGCTACCAGGATAGGTTTGGCTAGATGTTCCTTTGCTCAAAGAATAGTGAGCCGATGCCTTTTCTTTTAGGATCACCATATTTTCTTTTTCATTAGCCAAAGAAACTACGGCACCTGTTCCACGTGCAATCCCATCTTTTACGTGGGTTAATACGGTACCAAAACCAAGATCTCTTAAACCTTTGGCTTTGCTATCGTCTACAACAAATTGTCTTACCGCGTCTACTTCTGGATGAACCGCTTGGTTCCAACCATAAGCACCTTTGGTATTGCTGGTTAACTGAGCTGGACCACCAAAGTTGAAACCACCTTGAGCTCTTTGTGCAGCAGTTATGCCATAATCACTATAGATATCTATAAAGGAAGGATAGATATACTTGTTTTTACAATCAACCACGGTGGCGTCTTTTGGTATTGCCACACCAGCACCAAGTGCTAGAATTTTCCCGTCCCTAATTACCAATGTTGCATTGGCAATAGTAGTTTGGGCGTCTTTTACAATGGTTGCATTGGTAAATGCATAACAGCCGTCTCGTTTATCGGCAACGCCGTTAACCGGAAAGCTTTCCTGAGCCTGTAGCAATGACGCAAACAGTAACCCAGAAAACAACAGTTTTAGTTTTCTCATGTGTTTTTGTTTTGGAAGTTCTTAAATGTAGTAATTAATGCGTTAGTAGGCTAAACAGGGTTTTTAAATAATGATGAATGGTTGAATTGGGCTTGAACACCTCTATTTGGTAGAAGAAGCATTTGTTTTTTTAATAAAATCGATGACTCCAGACATATATATTTTTTGATCATCCCACATTGACAAATGTGAACCATTGGGACAATAGAGATATGAACCGTTTTTTACCTGTTTACTCATCCATTCCATGTGTTCAGGATCCATTGTATCATATTTGGCTCCCACCATCAGGGTAGGCACCGTAATTTTTGGCAGGTCTTTTTTAATATCCCAATTTATTAGTCTTCCACCTACTTTAAATTCACTAGGACCTTGCATCATCACATAAATAGTTTCGTTGAGGTGCTTAAATGCTCGGGCAACTGGATCTGGTAATTCAGGAAGACGACACAAGTGCTTGTTGTAATATTCATCATTTACCAATTGAACATACACTGGGTCCTTAAACTGTCCTTTGTTTTCATATGCCACCAAACTATCTACCAAGCTAGGACGCATCTGTTTTCTTAAGACCAAGTTATATGCTGCATAGTCAGGAATACTGGCCATCATATTACAAATCAACAAACCCTTTAAGTTTTGCTGGTACTTGAGTGCATATTCCATGGCTAGGATGCCGCCCCAAGAATTACCCAATAAGTAGAAATTATCCTTGTCCAGTTTCAGGGCTTTTCTTACTTGTTCCACTTCTTCTACAAAACGTTCGGTTACCCATAAACTGCTATCAGTTGGTTGGTCACTATAATAAGAACCCAGTTGGTCATACTCAATCATTTCAAAACCTTCTTTTGGTAAGAAACTTTCAAAACATTCCATGTATTCATGCGTCATGGCAGGTCCACCGTGTAAGAGTAAGATCTTGGTGGTTGGATTATTCCCAATGCGTTTGGTCCAAACTTTAAAAGTTCCAATAGGTGTTTCAATGGGAATCATTTTAATACCCGCATATTGAACGCCGGTATCCACGGGATCAAAATACACGTTGTTAGCAGATGTCTGATTTTCCTTGCAGGAACTCATGATCCAAGAAACACTGATCAGAAAGAACAGTGTTGGGAACAAAAATCTGGCCTTAAGACTTTTTAGGTTTTTCGGGTTCTTTTTTGTCCGATTTTCTGAAACGTTTAAATGGATCATATTTGATTTTGATTTTTCCGGTTTCATCGGTTTTAGCTCTTACAAAAACACTCATGCCCCCACTTTTACCCGCACCTGTATTTTCGGGTTTATAATCCTTGTCCCTGTTTTTTAGATTACTTAAAGGAACTTGTATGCTAATATCAGTTTCTTTTTTAGAGTGTGTACCCTCCACGTATAAGGACAAAACAGAAGAATTAATTTCCATTCTGTTAATGGTGATCAGCCCTTTTTGAAAATTGATATCATCTTTGATTTCTGCAAAACGAATATCACTTAAGTCTCTGTTTTTAAAGAGAAAGGTTTTTATATTTTGTAAGGGTTCAAAATTAATCAGTGCCCCATTTTTAATGGAGAAAGAAGCTTGCCCATTAAGACTGTTCATATCAAACTCCCCAGTATGTTTCATGTTTAATGTAACATTACTTTTTAAACTAAGAAGCCCCTTGATATTTTTATGAGTTGGAGAAGACATTCCAAAATTGTCAAATTCACGCCACACTCTTTCTGCCTCTACATTGTTCATTTCAATATCAGAATTCAGTGTAAAAATATTTGGTCTGGTTTCTCTTACCGATGCACTTACTGCAATATTACCCTTACCATGCACCAGGGATGTTTTCTTTAACCTCCAAGAAACATCGTCCACTTCCATTTCCGCTTTTAGATTATTTGCTTCAAATTCTTTGTACTTGATTTTGCCAGCATTTACTTTAATGTTCATGTGACCATTAGACAATAAGTGTTCTAGACGTTGAATGGTTTTACTAAGGCCACCACTATGTTTTTTGGTTTTTTTCTTTTTAACAGGAAACTTTCTAGAGACTACACTACTAAGTTGGTTAATGTTGATGATGGGTGCGGATATTTTTAAATCCAATTCCACTCCATTAGGATTATCCCCTACTAGGGCCACCACATTTTTGGCTCTGGCCGATACGGTAATGGGATGCCCTGCAACACTGCATCTTAGTGTATCTAAATAAATATCGGTGTTGTCTATTTTAAACACGGTAGCACAATTGGTTAGTGCTGCATTAGAACCACTTAAGGTGATGGTACCATTTTTTAAAGTAATCAAACCCTTGATACTTGCATTACTCTGATTAATTTTTTCAATAGGCCCTTCATACATAAAATCTAAAACACCTTCTCCATTAGATAATGTAAACGCATCGGTTTGTAAGAATTCATCCAAACCATATAAAGAGAATTTAGATTGTAGGTCTGCACTAATATGAGGCGTAGTTAAATTGATGATTAAGATATCATCAGAATGTACGGGTAGTCCTAAATATTTGGCGTCTAAATTTTGAACAACAACGGTTGAGTTTTCATCTGTTCTTTCTTGGCCCGCTACAACTTCGTTTAAATAATAACCATTAAAACTAGCTGAGTCAAATGACATGACTGGTGTTTTGAGTGCTGCATTTTTTGTTTCAAATGCAGCTTTAATGTATGGATCACCACCTCCAACTAATGAACCTTTAATTACTGTGTGAACATCAATTGGCGCACCTACATCTGCTAATCCAACACTCTTTGCAATTTTTTTAGTGAGTAATGTTTTTGCAAAATCTAGTTTGATTTGTTTGGTAGTAATGTCTAAATCAAATGTTTGTTGTGTACCAAAATGAAATCCTCCCTTAAAGACAAATGGTTGTTTTGAAATATTGATAGTCATGCTATCAAATAATAGTGCTGGAGTTTTGGTATTAAATTTTAAATCCCAGTCACCTTCAAATAGATGATTTTGTACAAAACTTCCTTTGGTTGTTTTGAAGCTAAATGATTTGATTAAAATGTTGGAATGTGTTTTTAGATAGAGCATGCTATCTACTTGTTTGTTTTTAACCAGAAATTCATTGATTTGAAAATCAAATAATTTCAATTCTTTTTGGTCATTAATGGTTACGTTAAAATCGTGGATAGCAATATTGTCCAGAATATTTTTAAAACTAGATTCTGGTTTTGGTTCCTTTTTTTTGCCGTTACCTTTTAAGAGATAATCATTGGAATAACCCGTACTGTCTTTATAAATATAGAATCCACCTTTTTCAATTCTTAATTTATTCAAGGAGACTTTGAACAGCATTAATTTCAAAGGATTTACTCTTAGATAAATTCCTTCTGCCTGAACCAATGCGTGTTGGTGTTTGGCGTACAAAGAATCTGTAATTTTTAATTGTTCTAGTGAAATAGTGAGATAGGGAAAGTTTTTAAACATGGAAACACCCACGTCTTTGATCTCTATTTTTCCACCTATTTTCTCACTAATTTTTTCTGTGGCTTCGGCTAATAATTTTTCTTTGTTTGATCCTACATAAATTTTCAGAATCAATAACAGTAATAACAATAAGGCAAAGAAGGACCCTACTATGCGTAGCGTCCATTTGAGGTACTTGTTCAAATCAGCTAGTTTGTTCTAAAGTTAATAAACTAAGCCATACAAATTACCTACCCATATAGACCATGAGTATTTGAACGTCACTTGGATTTACACCGCTGATTCGGCTTGCTTGGCCAAGTGTTCTTGGTTTGATCTTTTTGAATTTCTGTAAAGCTTCATTAGAGATAGCGGTTACACTATCATAGTTGAATGTATCCGGAATAATCAAATCTTCCAAGGCGCTCATCTTGGTTGCAATCTCATTTTCTTTTTCAATATAGCGTTCGTACTTAATCTGGATTTCTGATTGTTCCAAAGAATCAATATTGCACCATGACAAAGCTTCTTCCAAACCTGCATCATATTGCATCATAGATTTAAGATCTACATTTGGTCTGAGCAAGATCTTTGCTGCACGTTGTTTTTCTGAGATGGTTGCAGAACCAATGGATTCAAAGAAAGGATTAATCCCGGCTGGTTCTATATTATAATTATTTAATATGTGTTTTATCTTCTCTACATTGCTGGTTTTCTCCTGAACCTTGATCATTCTTTCTTCAGAAGCTAGACCCAGTTTAAAGCTACGTTCGGTTAATCTTAGATCTGCATTGTCTTGACGCAAGAGGGTTCTAAACTCAGCACGGCTGGTAAACATTCTATAGGGTTCATCAGTTCCTTTACTAATTAAGTCATCTATCAAAACCCCAATATAGGCTTCACTTCTTTTCAGAATAAAAGGTCTGTCTCTTATACACATCTCCGAGCCCACGAGACCGGAGCCTATCTCGT
>CAMFKK010000003.1 GCA_945957225.1 uncultured Sphingobacteriia bacterium
AAGGTATCTTCCTCTTCTTTGCATATAATCATGGAGCATCATGGTTCCAGCCAATGCCATTATTCCAGAAGCTAGGAACAAGAAAATGATTGTAGTGAAAAATGGCAAAGCCAAGTTTGTTGATATTGTAACTGGTGTAAGAAATACTGGCGCTGTAGAAGTAACCAAGGGCTTGCAAGTGGGAGACAGCGTGGTGGTATCTGGTGTGTTGTTTGCACGTCCGGGAGCACCATTAAAAGTTAGGTCTGTGAAAAAGATAGAAGACTTGATCAACTAGGTTGTAACAAGAGCATTACTTACCCTTTGACCCAAATTATCAGATGAATATATCAGAACTATCGTTAAAAAGACCCGTACTAGCCACGGTCATGAATATCATGATTGTGCTATTTGGTGTGGTTGGTTTTACCTTTTTGGCAGTAAGGGATTATCCTGCTATTGATCCTCCCATTGTGAATGTGCGTACCTCTTATACAGGTGCCAACTCAGACGTAATTGAAAGCCAGATTACCGAGCCCTTAGAAAAACAAATCAATGGCATTCCTGGCATTCGTAGTATCAGCTCTTCTAGTTCTAACGGTTCTAGTAATATAACGGTAGAATTTAATCTGGACGTAGCTTTGGAAACAGCTGCCAATGACGTGAGAGACAAAGTGAGTCAGGCCATTCGTAACCTACCCCAAGACATTGACGCACCACCAGTAGTGTCAAAGTCCGATGCCAATAGCGATTTTATTATCCTGATGGCCATTCAGAGTAATACCAAAAGTTTGTTGGAGTTGAGTGATTATGCAGAGAACGTGTTACAAGAAAGATTTCAGACCATTAATGAAGTAAGTGGTGTGTCCATTTTTGGACAGAAGCGTTATTCTATGCGCATCTGGACCAAGCCCGATAAATTAACGGCTTATGGTGTAGCATTCAATGACATTCAAACAGCACTAAATAGAGAAAACGTAGAATTACCCGCGGGTAAAATTTATGGTAACAATACAGAACTGATTATTCGTACCCTAGGTAAACTAACTACAGAAAAGCAGTTCAACGATTTAATTATCAAAGAAGACCAAACCGGAATTGTTCGCTTGAGCGATGTAGCCAAGGTAGAACTAGGTCCAGAAAACGAAGAATTCTCTTGGAAATACAATGGAGTTCCTGCCGTGGGTATCAATATTACACCTCAACCAGGTGCCAACTATATCCGCATCTCAGATGAGTTTAACAAGCGTTTGGCCCAGATTCAAAAAGGCAATAAATCCGATATTGAATTTCACGTACTCATTGACAATACCCGCAATATTCGCAAGTCATTAGAAGAAGTAATTGAGACTTTGATGATCTCTTTTAGTTTGGTAGTATTGGTCATCTTCTTCTTCTTTAGAAACTGGTTAATTGCCATTAGACCACTGATAGATATTCCTATTTCTTTGGTGGCTACTTTTTTTATCATGTATATTTCTGGCTTCTCCATTAATGTATTAACACTCTTGGGTATTGTACTGGCAACGGGTTTGGTGGTGGATGATGGAATTGTGGTCACGGAAAATATTTTTAGAAAATTAGAAAGTGGTTTGCCCATTAGACAGGCAGCATTAGAGGGTAGTAAAGAAATTTTCTTTGCGGTTATCTCCACTTCTGTTACCCTGTCTGTTGTATTTCTTCCTGTAATCTTCTTACAAGGTTTTGTGGGTTCATTATTCCGCGAATTTGGGATTGTGGTGGCTTGTGCGGTATTGATCTCAGCCTTTGTATCACTGACCATTACACCGGTGCTGAACGTGTACCTGAACAAAAAAGACATGGGTCATGGTAAGTTCTATGAAAAAACAGAACCCTTTTTCCGGGGTATGGAAGATGGTTATAAAACAATGCTCACCGGCTTTTTGAAAATCCGTTGGATGGCATGGGTTATTGTGGCCATTTGTTTGGGCATTATCTATTTTATTGGCAAAAACATGCAGAGTGAGATTGCCCCCATGGAAGACAAGAACAGTGTACGTTTTAGCTTCTCTGCACCAGAGGGAACCAGTTATGATAAAATGCTCAAGACATCGGAACAGGTCACCAATTTCTTAACCGATTCTGTTCCTGAAAGAGAATTTGTTTTCAATAGTACCCCTAGCTTTTCAAGTACGGGGGTAAACAGTGCTATTGCCCGTATTGGATTAGTTCCAGCCGCCGAGAGAAAGCGCAGTCAGAATGAAATTGCTATGGACCTGCAAAAGAAAGTAGGCCGATTTAATGACGCTAGAATTTTTGCAGTACAAGAACAAACCATTTCTATTGGTCTGGGATCTAGAGGTTCTTTACCGGTGCAATACATTGTGCAGAACCTTGACTTTGAAAAAATCAAAGAAGTGATTCCAAAATTCTTGGAAGAAGCGCGCAAAGACAAGACTTTCCAGAACGTAGACGTGAACTTGAAATTTAATAAGCCAGAAATGCAGTTAACCATTGACCGCATGAGGGTAAAAGATTTGGGACTTACTACTACCGATGTGGCTGCAACCGTACAAGCCGCATTTAGTGGAGCGCGCTCTGCTTATTTTGTCATGAATGGCAAACAGTACTCAGTAATTAACCAAGTAGAAAGGTCTGATAGAAATGAGCCAGTAGATATTGAAAAACTCTATGTGCGTAATAACCGTGGCGATAATATTCCATTAACCGCTGTGGTAAAACTAGAAGAGAATAGTAATCCGCCAACCCTGTATCACTTTAATCGTTTTAAAGCTGCTACCATTTCTGCATCCTTAGCCGATGGTAAGACCATTGGAGACGGTGTAAAAGCCATGCAAGCCATTGGGGCTAGGGTCTTGGATGAATCTTTTCAAAATGATTTGAGTGGACCTTCTAGAGACTATGTTGAATCATCTTCTAATACCAATTTTGCCTTGATCTTAGCCTTGGTATTAATCTACTTGGTACTGGCCGGACAGTTTGAAAGTTTCACAGATCCATTCACCATCATGCTCACCGTACCTCTAGCAGTAGCGGGTGCCTTGCTCAGTTTGTGGATCTTTGACCAAACATTGAATATCTTCTCTCAGATTGGGATGATCATGCTGATTGGTCTGGTCACCAAGAACGGGATCTTGATTGTAGAATTTGCCAACCAGAAAAGAGAGTTTGGACTAGATAAAAAAACAGCCGTCTTAGACGCCGCGGCCCAACGCTTAAGACCTATTCTCATGACCAGCTTAGCTACCGCTTTGGGAGCCCTGCCCATTGCCCTGAGTTTGGGTGCTGCCAGTACCAGCCGTATTCCTTTGGGTATAGTAATCGTGGGTGGAATCATGTTCTCCTTGGTGCTAACCCTTTTTGTGATTCCTGCGGTATACACTTATATCTCAAGCAAACACAAAACACAGAAAATAGAAGTCAGTGAATAAACGGATGTCATTTTAAAGAATTTGAATCCTTTTTGAAACATCTTTACCAATAGTGAAGGCCCCGTAAAACACGGGGCTTTTTTCATGATAATTATTAGTTTTTATTAACCCTGTTGCGGGTAACTTTGCAGTCTAAATTCCAACAGATGGGAAACATCATTGCCGATATTCGCAGAGACTACAAACTGCAATCCTTGCAAGAAAAAGACGTAGCAGAACAACCCATTGATCAGTTTGATAGGTGGTGGAAAGACGCTATTGAAAGTGAGTTGGATGAAGTAAATGCCATGACTTTGGCCACGGCCGATGCTTCTGGTGCACCATCAGCCAGAATTGTGTTGTTAAAGGGTTATGATGAAAGAGGTTTTGTGTTTTTCACCAATTACAATAGTAAGAAGGGTCAAGATATTGCTGCTAACCCGCGCGTATCCCTGGTCTTTTTTTGGAAGGAATTAGAACGTCAGGTGAATATCTGTGGTAGCATTGAAAAAGTATCTGTTGCTGAAAGCGATGCCTATTTTCAATCAAGACCCGTTGGAAGTAGAATTGGTGCTTGGTGTTCTCCTCAAAGCACCGTGATTGCTGACAGACAAATTCTTGAAGACAATATTAGCAAGTACCAAGCCCAGTTTGGCGATGGCCCCATTCCCAAACCAGATCATTGGGGAGGCTACCTGGTTCAGCCCAGCAGCGTAGAATTCTGGCAGGGTAGGAGTAGTCGTTTACACGATAGAATCAAGTACCGCAAAAATGATCAGGGTCTTTGGATCATTGAGCGTTTGGCACCATAAGATTATTTTATTGGCTAAATGGAATATATTGCCAGATAATCTTTTGATATGGCATTAAGCAGATTCTGGCTCACCATCATCTTGGTATCCGTTACCTATATTTTGGCATCACTTTTTAGTGGTAATAGTTATTCTATTGACTATGTGGTCAATGGTAAGAAAGATGACCCACTGGTAAAAAAAGAAATGTACCTAAGCCAGTTGTCTGTGCAACTACAAGACACCCTGCAAAAGGCCAAAGACCATCGCGTTAGCATCAATGATTCTTTGTACATCTTGGATAATAAAATTGTGCGCGTTGCAGTTGGCAAACAAGCAACAGATGGCATATTGCCCACAGCCAAGAATACCATTTTTGATTTGCTATTGCCTTTAATTGCCTATCTCTCTTTTTTCTGTGGCATTCTGCAATTACTCATTGATTCTGGCGCTTCAGAAAAATTAGCCAAACTCTTAAGCCCTGTTTTTGTAAAAGTATTTCCAGAAGTTCCCAAGAACCACCCTTCCATTTCTTATATGACATTGAATTTTGCTGCCAACTTTTTGGGGTTGGATTCTGCGGCTACACCCTTTGGTTTAAAAGCCATGGAGAGTCTGCAAGAACTCAATCAAGACAAGGACAAAGCCAGCAATTCTCAGATCATGTTTATGGCCCTGCACGCTGCGGGTCTTACCCTAATACCTACTTCCATCATTGGCTATCGCGCAGCACAAAATGCGCAGAACCCAGCCGATGTAATGTTGCCTTGCATCATCACTTCTTTTATTGGTACCATTGCGGCCCTGGTGATTGTGGGCATTAGACAGAGAATCAATTTTAAAAGTGCATCGCTGATTATTTCTATTGGCACCATCATTGGGATTATTGCAGGTTTGTTATTTTATATCACCAGCCTTGACATCATTCGCAAAAATCATTTTACCAATAACCTCTCTAATGTGATCTTGCTGGTGATCATCTTTGCCATCTTGCTCTATGCCTTTATGCGCGAGAAATATTTTGCCGCCAATGACAAGGACATTTTCAGCTCTTTTGTAGAAGGTGCTGCTTCTGGTCTAAGCACGGGCAAAAGAATCTTCCCCTATATCTTGGGGATGTTGGTGGCCATTTCTTTGTTCCGTAACAGTGGTGTTTTTGAAATTATTTCCGGTTGGATGGCCAAGCTCTTCCTGGCATTTGGTGTGAGTGAAGACATTGTGAACGCACTTCCTATTGCCATTCTGCGTCCCTTTAATGCCGCGGGTTCCAGAGGATTCTTGATTGACAGCATGCGCACGTATGGCGCCGATTCTTTTACCGGCCGCCTAGCCAGCATTTTTCAATGCGCTGCTGAAACCACGTTCTATGTAATAGCCGTTTATTTTGGTAGCATCAAAGTCAAGAACACACGCTACACTTTATCAACCATGTTACTAGTAGACCTGATCTCTGTCATTGCCGCCATTTTTGTGGCTATGCTGTTTTTTTAGGAACTGCATAACTGAGCACTCGAAATTTTTCACCATCTGATAGACGGTCACAATGTTATGCCGTGATTAGCGCTTGGCTCACTCGTTGTATTTCCTTCGCGTCTACCCTGGAGCTGGTCAAAAAGCAGCGGAGCTGCTAATTGCCCTGCCTGCGGCACCGCTCCAGAAAGGCCGCTCAGAAAACACAACTCTTGAGCGGCGATAGTCCGTATAGTTGGGGGATGTTTTGGTGCCTGTATTTTATTTACTATGTTATGCTGACTATCTTATGTAGACTTTGTTTTGCTGATTATGTTATTAATTGATATCTACTATTACTATTAGTGGATTTTCCCACCAATGTTTTTTGCTTGCAATTTGACAGTGAATACAGGGTTTGACAAATAAAATTGGGTATAATATCTATTATTTACACCCGATAGGGTATGATTTTAGATATATTTAAATAAATACACCCGATAGGGTACAAATTCAATAAAAGTATTAAATTTACACCCAAAAGGGTATAAAATGAACCTTGCAGACTTTGTAAAAAACAAACGAAAATCAGTAAAGCTTACCCAACCGGAACTGGCCGAAAAATCGGGTGTTGGCCTGCGTTTTATTCGTGAACTGGAACAGGGAAAGGAAACCTTGCGATTGGATAAAGTGAACCAAGTGCTCCAACTTTTTGGCCACCAAATAGGTGCTGTACCATCAACAATCAAATCGGATAATTGATACTTTCATGCCAACATCCTGAATAACCAATTAAAGATCTAAACATTGCGTAAAGCAGTCATAAAAATAAAGGATCAATTAGCCGGATGGCTCACTCAGAATGAGGAAGGCTATCATTTTGTATACGACAAAGCGTATGTTGCAACACCTCATGCCCGGCCTATAAGTTTGACCTTGCCCCTTACTGAAACACCTTATACATCCAATGTGCTGTTCCCCTTTTTTGATGGCTTGATACCCGAAGGATGGTTGTTGGAGATAGCAGAAAAGAACTGGAAACTAGATCCCAGAGATCGGATGGGATTATTGCTAACCTGCTGCAAAGATTGTATAGGTGCAGTAAGTGTTGAGGAATTTAAAGAGGAGGATAGGCCATGAGTAACTGTTTATTTTGTTATCAGCCACTGAATAAAAACGAACAGGATTTTCATGCTTCCTGTTCCAAAAAAATATTTGGGCAGCCAACGGCACCAATATTACCTTATTCAGAAGCAGATTTAGAGCCATTGGCCAAAGAATTGCTACAAAGCCAAACTGCAGTTACAGGAGTACAGGCAAAATTATCCCTTCACATCACCAGCAATCATATAACAGACAAAGCACCAAGATTCACGATTGTGGGCTTATGGGGTGGGTATATTTTGAAACCACCAACTGCTTTATATAGGCAATTACCAGAAGTAGAAGATCTGACCATGCATTTGGCAGAATTAGCCAAAATTAAAACAGAGCCACATAGTTTAATTCGTTTGCAATCAGGTAATCTAGCGTATATAACTCGTAGAATAGACCGAATTAAAAAAGGAAAATTGGCCATGGAAGATATGTGCCAAATAACCGAACGGCTTACCGAAGACAAATACCAAGGCAGCTATGAGCAAATTGGTAAAGCCATACAAAAGCATTCCGTAAATCCGGGATTAGATTTGGTGAATTTTTATGAGGTGGTTCTGTTCTCATTTCTTACAGGTAATGCGGATATGCACTTGAAGAATTTTTCATTATTGGAACAACCAGACATGGGCATGACCTTATCTCCTGCTTACGATTTGGTAAATACCGCGCTAGTAAATCCTGCAGATGATGAAGAAATGGCGCTAACCTTAAATGGAAAAAAGAAGAAACTGAAAAAGCAAGATTTTCTGGAAGCAATGAATACTTTGAAGCTGGAAGAAAAGCAACAAGAAAACATCTTTAAAAAAATGGCAAAACTATTACCTCAATGGGAAGAGCTAATAGACCAAAGTTTCATGAGTGATGAATTTAAAGAACAGTATAAAAGCATTTTATCAGAAAGAATGAAGCGATTATATTAGTTACTAATTCTTGACCAGCTCCAGGGTAAACGCGAAGAAGATACAAACGCTTGAGCCAAGCGCTAATTACGGCATAATTTCATGACTGTAGTTTATTGGTGATTTTTAACTGCTATTAGTATTTCAAAAGCCCATATAATAGTGGGTTAAATAATTTTATAGTTATAACATAAAAAATGTTATAACTTAGTAAAAAGGTTTTATATGGAACAGATACTAATGAGAACTACTTTGCGTAAAATTGGTAACTCAAGAGGTGTATTATTGACAAAGGAAATCATTGACAAATTAAATATTGTTGATGGTCAAGAAATAGAAGTTACTATGAATGAAGAATCAGCATTAGTTTTAAAACCAACAAAACATAAAAAGAAAAAGCGTCCTCCTTTAAATTTAGATATATCAACTTGGGAGGCTCAGTTTAATTTGGCTATTAAAAAAGGCAATCTACCTGAAAAAGATGTGTTTGAAGGCATGTCAAATAAATTTGATCAATCTTGGTAAAAGAGCAAAATGGCTAAATCAATCTCAACAAAAAAGTTTGATCAATTTGATGTTTGGTTAGTTGAATTAGAACCAACAGTTGGTAGTGAAGTAAACAAAAAAAGACCCTTTGTAATTATTTCACCACAGGCTATGAATAATTCTTTGAATACCGTTTTAATAGCACCCCTAACACATACAAAAAAAAGCTACCCAACTAGAATATATACCAATTTTAAAAATGAAGATGGTCAAGTTATGTTAGACCAAATTAGAGGAGTAGATAAAAGCAGGCTAAAAAAATTACTTGGAAGTCTAGATGCCGAAACCGGTCAAGACATTTTAAAAATCTTGAGAGTGATGTTCTCTTAATCCTGTCAAACATTGGTCAACTTAGGTTTTGCAATTCTTATTATTAGTTACTTAGTTTAGTACAAAACTTATGGCAAAAAGAAAGCTTCAAAACATAAGCAGTAAACTACAGGCAACATATTATGGTGCCTGTAGTTTATTGAAATCTATAACCTTGCCGTAATCTGAAAAGATATCAATCCATTTCTTCTGGTCATTTCTCGGTAGAGATAACCATTGTAGGCATAGTGTCTGCAACCATTGAGTATCACTATTCTTGCATCACGTGGCATGAACCTGGTTTCATAGCCAATATAAAAAGGAGCCCTTTGTTGATAGACTACAACTGGTCCGCGTGAATTCCTATAACGGTTGTCATAACGGTCATCCCAATCATTGCGGCGGTTGCGATTGTTGCGGTTGTCGTGATCGTAACGGTCATAACGCTCGTTGCGTTCATCACGGTCATAACGTTCATCTCTGTCCCTTCCCCTTTGTGCAAAGGAAGCAACGGAAGCCAGCATGAAAATGGCCATGCTCAGGCTGATCATTTTTAGAGTAGTGTTGTTTTTCATTTGTTTGGATTTATGTGATTGAATCTTTACCCTAACCAAAACAAATGCCGTGCGCAACTATGCAAAAGAAATCATAAAACAAAAAAGGTCCCGAAATCTCGGAACCTTTTAAGCTATTCAATAAGATGGTCTATTATTTTCTAGCCATTACTTTTTCTGCTGCAGCAACAATATACGGGATGTCCAAACCATACTTGGTTAAGAGCTCTGTGGGTTTGCCACTCTCTCCAAAAGTATCATTGGTGCCAATATATTCAATAGGAATAGGTAAGTTTTTGGCAGCTACTTGTGCAATGGCATCGCCCAAGCCACCAATTACATTATGCTCTTCTACAGTTACCGCGCATTTGGTTTTGCTAATTGATGCAAGCACGGCAGCTTCATCCAATGGCTTGATGGTATGAATATTAATTACTTCTACGCTAATACCTTTTTCTTCTAAAATTCTACCAGCTTCAATGGCTTTCCATACCATATGACCGCAGGCAAAAATGGAAACATCCGTTCCTTCGCTCAATTGTTGGGCCTTGCCAATCACAAAATCAGAACCGTCTTCTGCGGTGAAATTGGGCCATTTTGGACGGCCAAAACGCAGGTAAACAGGACCTTCGTAAGCAGCAATGGCTTTGGTAGCAGCCTTGGTTTGGTTAAAGTCACATGGCACAATCACGGTCATGCCGGGCAACATTTTCATCAGACCAATATCTTCTAGAATCTGGTGGGTAGCACCGTCTTCACCCAAGGTAAGACCTGCGTGCGATGCACAGATTTTTACGTTCTTTCCGCTATAAGCCACACTCTGTCTAATCTGGTCATAAACACGGCCAGTAGAGAAATTGGCAAATGTGGTGGTATAGGGAATCTTGCCGCCAATGGTCATTCCGGCTGCAATCCCAATCATATTGGCTTCTGCAATGCCAACCTGTACATATCTGTTGGGAAAATCCTTAATAAAGGGTCCTAGTTTTAGGGAGCCAGCCAAATCAGCTGTAAGCACCACTACGTTTTCGTTTTCTTTACCTATTTCATGAATGCCTTCTCCGAAGCCACCCCTTGTTTCCTTTTCATTCAGAACTTGAATATCCTTGAGTTTCATCCGCTGGTTTTAAATTGCTGCAAAGTAACAAAAAGAAGGGCAGTTATTGGCCTTTATAGCCCTATTTTCATGCATTAAGTTTGTGAAACGGCTTCTACGTCCTTTACATTACCCGTGCGCTTTAAAACGCCCCAGTGTTGTAATTCGCCTTTTAAAGCCCTGCGATAGGCTTTGAATAGTACGGCCAACATTAACCATCTATAGATCAAACGCTGTGGTAATAACCAGATTAATTTCCACAGGGGTTCTTTCTCAAACAAGAAGGCCAGTGCTGCAATGGCTGCGTCTACCAGCATAAAAATCAGGTAATAGACCCCAATTTTTTCTGCATTTCCGGTTAATAGTCCAATCAACATGAGTAAGTCTGCCAAAGGTGCAAATAGCGGTATGATGTATTTAAACAACATGATATCTGGTAAGGCTAGCCATCCCAAAGTCTTATAACGTGCATTAAAGAGCGCGTCTCTATTTTTCCAGAATGTTTGCATGACCCCAAATGTCCAGCGGAAACGTTGCTTCATAAACTGACTCAATGTTTCAGGGGCTTCAGTCATGGCAATGGCTTTGTTCTCATTGTCTATTAAATAACCGCAGCGTAAAATTCGGATAGTGAGGTCACAGTCTTCCGCCAAAGTATCGGTACTAAATCCACCAGCACTTTCAATGGCTTCCTTGCGGAATGCACCAATGGCACCTGGCACTACCGTTATGGCATTGAGATAAGCAAATGCTTTTCTGTCTACGTTCTGACTAGATATATATTCAATGCTTTGCCAACGGGTAAGTATGTTTACTTCATTACCCACTTTTACATTTCCAGCAACTGCACCTACCTGTTCATTTCTAAAATGTACCATGAGTTTGCTTACCGCATCAGTCAATAATTTGGTGTCTGCATCAATACAAACCACATAGTCGGCAGTTGTTCGTGCAATCCCATAATTAAGTGCAGAAGCCTTGCCCCCATTGGGTTTGCTAAAGACCTGCACCTTTGGATGGTTGGCAAAAGCTGTAGACACTTTTTCAAATGTCTGGTCCTTGCTACCATCATCAACAAATATGATATTGAAATTGGGATAATCACATTTGAGCAGGTTTTCTAAAGAGCTTACAGCATTGACTTCCTCATTATAAGCAGGTACAATAATGGATACCAATGGTGTACCCACAAAAGGCAATAAGGCATTGGCTTTTTCTTTTTTGCGCTGTAAAATTGAAAGACCCAACATCATGATCAATCTAATGCTACCCAAGATTAAGAAGATGACAAAGAGCGCATAAAACAATTGGCCTGTATAATAACCCAACTCGGCCAAGAAGCTATTAAACTGAAGTAGTCTATAGCCACTTCCTGGAGGAACAGGTGGCATCAGGTCTTCTTTTTTCTTGCCCAGTAAATCTGCTACGGTAGTAAATGTGTATCCCTCTTTTTGTAGGGCTTCAATAATTCTAGGTAATGCTTCAACGGTGGGTCTTCTATCGCCACCCGCATCGTGTAACAAAATAATATTACCCCTATCTTTTAATTGCATCACCCTATTAAAAATGGTGTCTGCATTAAAATTGGGTACTTCATCTACGGCCCAGTCTTCTGGGTCAATATTTTCTCCAATGGTTAAATAATTCCTGGTTCTGCTCAATGCCACCGGAATCAATTCCTCCATTTTTTCTGGTTGGGCATCGGCATTAAACGGCGCACGGAACATGATGGTACTATGACCCGTAATACATTCTATGAGTAATCTGGTAGCATCCATTTCCAGGAGCGCGCGTTGCTTGCTCACTTTGGCCATATTGGGATGCGTAAATGTGTGGTTGCCTAGTTCATGACCCTCATTAAAAATGCGTTTTACCAGCGGAATATTATTTTCAGCTTCTAGTCCCACCACAAAAAAACTAGCGGGTACTTTGTATTTGGCTAGTATGTCTAGGATCTGTTTGGTATACACAGGATCTGGCCCATCATCAAATGTGAGGACCAATTTTTTACCCGTTGCTCTACCCATTTGTTTCACCACAAACATGCTGGGTAAGCTATCATAACGCTCTTCAGAAATGAGCATTTGTTCCAAATCCAATTCTGGTGTAATATGCCCTTCACGTGGGGTTGAAAGTACGTCTAGAATCTCACCATCGCCCATAAAATCCACGTCATCTGTGGCTTCTACTTTGTTGAATTCTGAAAAATCAAATTTCTCCAAAGACTTTCTACTCATGGATTTGTGGTAGAAATCCCAGATTCTGCTGTCTTCACTTCCCAGTCTCCAAACTGCTGTTCCTGCTAGTGGATATTCGGTAGCAAAACGCAGGGTATTAAAATTGGTAGCGGCATCTGTAAAATGCACTTCGTGGTATTTGTCATACTCATCCCAATAGTGGTACTTTAAATTATAAGTATCATTATCATAGATCACTTTTCCTTCACTTTCTCTGGCAATTGTTAGTGCTTGGTGATAAGTTACGTCTACACCTTCATCTCCTTTTGCCCAATCATAACCATAGGCCGCCATACACAATACAATCTTGTGCATGGGTATTTTTTTTGCCATCTGGTCAACGGCTGCTTCAATCCATCTTTGTGAACTAATGGGTCCGGGTTTGGTATCAGAACTATGTTCGTCATAAGCCATCAGAAATACATAGTCATTGTACTTACCCAATGCACTGTATTCATAGTCCTCATTAAAAGGCATCACGTCTTGAGAAACCAATAAATTTTCTGCGTGAAAACGGGTATACAATTCCTTCTGAAAATTGCTCAGGGTTTCATTGTTCTCTTCAATTAATTCTTCCAAATCAATATTAATACCCGCAAAACCATTTTGTTTAATCAGTCTAATTAAGTCAGAAATTAGTTTTTCTTTTTTGACGGGATTGTTTAAAATTCTGTGAACCACATCGCCCCGGAAAACGCCGTTGATATTATTGGTGAGCATGGGCATGACCCTAATGCCCGAAGCCTTGATCACGGCTTGTCCGCGTTTGTCAATATTGGTATAAACAGAATCGCCCTTGGCATCCAGAAAAAACCATTCGGGAATGACCAAGTTCATTTTGTTGATATTTCTTTTCAGAGAGAAAAATGCTTGTGCATCCCAGGCTACATAAAATGCCGCCCTAATTCCCAAGCTATCAATATTGGCTAGAGAACCTTTTTGGTTATCTAGACTATCTTCCTGTCTATAGCCAGCACCTCTTTTCCATTTGTCGTCTATGAATTTTCTAAAGCCCTGGTAATTTTTGGCCAACTCTGTGGTGGGTTTGTCTGATTGCAACACTGCTTTCATCACCTGGCCTCTAACCTGTGGTAGGTTGGGCATGTATAGGTTCTTTAGGGCAACAGTTACTACCGCAATGGCCATAATCAGTAAAAACAACAAGAACCTGCCACCCCATTTGAATCTTTGCCATCGGGTAGGGTTATTGGTTTGAAATATCTGAACCGGTTCTTTAGGGGTCATGTTGATAGATATGCAAAAATGATGCTAGACTGCAAGTTAAACAGAAAGTCCCGCTAAAATTTTAGCAGGACTTAGTTTATCATTTTATTAAAAGGGGATTATCCCTCAAAACTACTGTAGAAATAAGGCGTTTTGGCTTCAAACTCTGCAGCGCAGGTATCAACCATTTTATAAACGCGGGTAATTCCCAAGGCCTTTCTTTTCTCATAGACTTGGTCTTCTGTGCATGTGTTTTTCAAGATTTTCACTATCTGTACATCTGAGAAACCATGTTTCTTGGCTTCTTTTAAAAGCGCAGTTGGAATGGTATCAATGGTATAATTGGCAATCTCCTTTTCAATATGACAGAGCTGTTGAATTTGATATAAGAACCATCGGTCAATTCCAGTTGCATGTGCAATGGATTTTACGGTAGAACCCTGCATCAAAGCGTCTTTGATTCTAAAGATCCTATCCCATTTTGGTGTCTTGATATATTCCACAATCTCCTCACTCTTCATCAAACTCTTTCCATAATAACCCAAACCAACGGCTTCATTTTCCAAGCTCTGACAGGCTTTTTGTAAAGCTTCTGTAAAGCTGCGGCCAATGGCCATAACCTCACCCACGCTCTTCATCTGTAAACCCAAAGTATCATTAGCACCTTTGAATTTGTCAAAATTCCAACGAGGCACTTTTACAATCACATAGTCCAATGCGGGTTCAAAATAGGCCGATGTTGTCTGCGTAATCTGGTTTTTCAATTCATCCAAAGAATAACCAATAGCCAGTTTAGCGGCAATCTTGGCAATAGGATAACCTGTTGCTTTAGAAGCTAGGGCAGAAGAACGGCTTACGCGTGGATTAATCTCTACCGCAATCAGTTCTTCGGTTTCTGGGTTCAGGGCAAACTGTACGTTACATCCACCCCAGAAATTACCCAGTGATCGCATCATCAGCATGGCCTTATTACGCATTTCCTGGAAAGCAGTATCGCTCAAAGTCATGGCAGGTGCCACGGTAATACTATCTCCGGTATGCACACCCATGGGATCTAGGTTCTCTACGGTACAAATAATCACTACGTTGTCATTATAATCACGCAGCAATTCCAATTCATATTCTTTCCAACCCAAAACGGCTTTTTCAACCAATACCTCGTGAATAGGAGATGCTTTAAGACCTCTTTCCAGGGCCGCATCCAAATCATCCTTGGTATGTACAAATCCCCCTCCGGTTCCACCCAGGGTAAAAGAAGGGCGAATTACTAGCGGGAATCCAATTTCTTGGGCAAATTCTTTTCCTTCTAAAAAGCTATTTGCTACACGGCTAGGAGCCACGGCCATACCAATCTTTACCATCAGCTGACGGAACTTCTCCCTGTCTTCTGCCGTGTCAATGGCGGCAACGTCTACCCCAATCAATCTACAATTAAAGCGTTCCCAAACACCCAATTCGTCTGCTTCTTTACAGAGATTTAGGGCAGTTTGACCACCCATTGTGGGCAAAACCGCATCTATTTGGTTCTCTTCTAATATTTTTTCTATACTTTCAACGGTCAAAGGAAGCAAGTAAACCTTGTCAGCCATCATTGGATCAGTCATAATGGTGGCAGGGTTGCTGTTGATCAGTATCACTTTAATCCCCTCTTCACGTAGGCTTCTGGCGGCCTGGGTGCCGGAATAATCGAATTCACAGGCCTGTCCAATAATGATTGGACCGGATCCGATGATTAAAACTGATTTGATGGAATTGTCTTTGGGCATGGTTGCAAAAAAATAAATTGTGCAAATGTAAGGCGGAAGGCCCAAAATGGGCATTAATTTTTCTTTAGGGGCTTTTTAAGAACAAAAGCCTTGATTAGAGGTTATATTATTGATTGAATACATAAACAAAATAAAATGGCAGTATTAAAAGAAGGTAGCAAGGCGCCTGTTTTCAAAGCAGTAGACCAAAATGGAAAGCCTATCTCCCTCAACGATTTCAAAGGAAAAAAAGTCATCCTATATTTCTATCCAAAGGACGATACACCCGGATGCACGGCTCAGGCCTGCAATCTCAAAGACAATTATAGCGCTTTGATCAAAAAAGGATTCCAAGTGGTGGGCGTGAGTACGGATAGCGTGGCTAGCCATAAGAAATTTGAGGAAAAATTTGATTTACCCTTCCCATTGGTGTCAGATGAAGACAAAAAAATTGTAGACAAATACAATCTCTGGGGTGAAAAAAAATTCATGGGTCGTACCTATATGGGTACTACCAGAACCACATTTTTGATTGACGAGACCGGCAAGATTGTCAAAATCATTGCCAAGCCAGATACCAAGAATCACACAGAAGAAATTCTGGCGGCTTGGGCTGAACTGGGATAGTCAAACTGACTTAAAAAACTAATAATGCCTCCGAAATCGGGGGCATTTTTTGTTATAATCCCGTAATTCTCAATTACAAATACACTAAAAAGCCCATCTATACGTTTTAGAGTCAATATCGGCATCCCCTATGCAGAAAAAGAAAGAGCCACTGGCTCAAATTAGCTTGTTCTTAGCCCCTCCTCAGATTCCACCAAATGATCGGTTGCGTCTAAAAGAGCTGCATGGCTACGGGGTTTTAGATACGGGTGACGAAGCAGAGTTCAATGATATTGTGGCCATGGCGGCCCGCATCTGCAATACCTCCATTGCTTTGATTTCTTTAATAGACGCGGAACGAGAATGGTTCAAAGCCAAAACGGGCATGGATGCCAATGCATTTCCCCGAGATGTTTCTTTCTCCTCTCATTTTTTAGAAGCCAATAACCTGTTTTTTGAGGTTTCTGATACCCGCCAAGACGAGCGTTTTGCGGACAATCCCTTGGTAACAGGCACTCCCTTTGTACGTTTTTTTGCAGGAATCAGGTTGGTCAATAAAAATGGATTTACCATGGGCGCCCTCATGGTCATGGATCAGGAGCCACATTTGCTGGGTGATGATGAGATCTTCTTTTTGCAAACCCTGGCCAAACAAGTCATTAAATTATTAGACCAGCATATAGTCAACAAACAACTGGAACAACAAAGGATCAAACTGCAAGAACAG
This sequence comes from uncultured Sphingobacteriia bacterium, assembly GCA_945957225.1. Classification (GTDB taxonomy): domain Bacteria; phylum Bacteroidota; class Bacteroidia; order Chitinophagales; family Chitinophagaceae; genus Sediminibacterium. The sequence continues at coordinate 16,713 of CAMFKK010000003.1, forward strand.
ATGGAATTACAGAATAGGATTCTGTCCATTATTGCACATGATGTACGCAATCCAGTGGGTGCAGTAAAGTCTATTATTGAATTAAGCAGTAAGAAATTATTGAGCAAACAGGATTCCGCATCGCTTATGCAAATGGCGGCCAAACAAATTGATGGTACGGTAGAACTGTTGAACAATTTGGTAGACTGGGGTTCCATGCAGATGAAGGGTAAGGGGGCAGAGGCGGAAAAAATTCACTTGTACACTTTGGTGAGTAATATGTACAAGAGTTTTGAAGTCATTGCATCGCTGAAAAGCAATATCATGGCTAATTTGGTGGATGATGACTTGTTTATTTACGCAGACATCAATGCCATGCGTTTTATCTTGCGCAATATCATGAGCAATGCCAATAAATTCACCAAAGAAGGTGTGATTACGGTGTTTGCACAAGCTGAAGCACAACAAATAGTGTTGTCTATTAGCGATACTGGGGTGGGTATGGACAAACAAACCTGCAAGAAATTATTTCACGGAGACCAGAATGAAAGTACCGCTGGAACGGGTAATGAAAAAGGTTCTGGTTTGGGTTTGATTCTTACAAAAGACTTTATTGAATTATTGGGCGGCACTATAAAAGTGGAAAGTGAAATAAATCAGGGGACATCAGTGACTATTCGTTTTCCCAATACCTTGGCGCAGCAAAAAAAAGAAGCAACAGCTTAAGCCTAACTAAATACTTGGTAGACCAATAAGCTCATCACATAAGCCAGCCCTGTCATATAGACAAATTGAATCACGGGCCATTTCCAACTCTTGGTTTCTCTTTTTACAATAGCCAATGTACTCATGCACTGCATGGCCAATACATAAAAAATCATCAAAGAAAATGCAGCAGGCAATGTATAGACCGGACTTCCATCTGAGTGTTTGGCCGATTTTAATTTTTGTCTCAGAGAACTATCATCTGTTTCTTCTACACTATACAATGTAGCCATGGTACCCACAAATACTTCACGCGCAGCAATAGAAGTAATCAAGGCAATCCCAATCTTCCAATCATAACCCAAGGGTCTGATGGCCGGCTCAATGGTTTGTCCCAAAATACCCGCATAGGAATTTTGTAATTTTTCTGCAGAGAGTTGTTTGTTTAACTGGGCTTCATCCCCAGGTCTGGCTTGAATTTGCGCAGCGTATTTGGCTTCAACATCTGCCATGCGTGTACCTGGCCCATAGGAACAAAGAAACCAAAGCAGCATGCTGATGATCATGATAATCTTACCCGCATCGGTCACAAAAATCTTGGCTTTTTCAACCATGGTAATTCCCACATTTTTCCAGCGCGGGGCGCGATATACGGGCAGTTCTAAAATAAAAAAGCTCTTCTCCTTAATGCGAATGGTAAACTTCATAATCCAGCTTACTATCAGTGCCATCACGGTTCCCAACAAATACAAGCCCATCATCACCAACCCTTGTAAACTCAGGAACCCAAAATAATAATGTTCATCTACCACCAAAGAAATCAAAATTGTAAACACTGGTAAGCGAGCACTACAACTCATCAATGGCGTAACCATGATGGTGAGTAATCGCTCTTTTTTATTCTCAATATTTCTGGCACTCATGATGGCAGGAACCGCACAGGCAAAGCCACTGATCATGGGCATCACGCTCTTGCCATTTAATCCTACTTTGCGCATGAGCTTATCACTCAGAAAACTAATCCTGGCCATATAGCCCGTGTCTTCTAAGATGGTAATGATGCCAAATAGAATCATGATCTGGGGAATAAAAACAAATATGCCACCCAAACCGGCTACAATTCCATTTACCAATAAGTCTTCAAACCAGCCAGGTTCTAAATGCGTGCTTAAATAATTTGCCAATCCTTTGAACGCAGATTCAATGGCATCCATGGGATAATTGGCCATCCAGAAAACGGATTGGAATAACAAGAACAAAACCACCATCAAAATCAAATAGCCCCAAACCCGATGAAGCAAGATATCATCCAATTTATCAGAGAACATTTTGCTTTCCATGGGGTCAGGTTCGGTTACATGATCCTTCATGATCTGACGGATATGACCATAACGCTGCACAATCTCGTCTGCCTGGGTCTTTGTAGGATTAAACTGATTGTCTTTTTCTATTTGTTCAATCTGTTCTTGAACCGTATTTGAAAGCGGAAAATGCTCGTGGTTAATCAAATAATGCAGTGCGGCATAATCACTTAGATGCGGAAAAATTTTTTGAACCTCGGCAATGGCAGTTGGCGCCATTTTTTGGTTCTCTATAAAATCTGCGCGGTTATTAATGGCAGGGGCTTTGGCAAAATTTGCCAAAATGCTTTTCAACTCTGCCAAACCTTTGTTCTTTCTGGGATTCACCAACACAATGGGTACACCTAGTTCTGCTTCCAAACCCTTAACGTCTATAATGGTTCCTTTTTTTTCTGCCAGGTCATTCATGGTTAGGGCCACCACTACCGGCACCCTAAGGTCAATCATCTGGCTACAAAATAGGAGATTGCGTTTGAGGTTGCTGGCATCGGCCACCAAGAGTACTAGGTCTGGTTCTACCTCTTGGTCAGCGTGCATGAGTACTTTATATGCCACCCACTCATCTGCCCTGCGGGGATAGAGGCTATAAGTTCCGGGCAAATCTATCAATTCGGTTTTTAGACCATTGTCAAGATTAACCATCCCTGTTTTCTTATCTACGGTTACACCTGGAAAATTGCCTACTTGTTGGTTCAGACCCGTGAGGGCATTGAACAGGGAGGTTTTTCCGCTATTGGGGTTTCCAACCAGGGCAATATGTAGATAAGGTTTTTGCATCAATCCATTAAGGGGGCAAAAGTACTGGCATTCAATGGCTAATCCTTACGAGTTTGGTAACAAAAGGCAAAGAATTGAACCCGCCCCTGTATTTTTGTAATCCAAAGGAACCCTATCATGAAAAAACTGTTACTAATTGTCTTGTTGTTTTCAACGCTTGCCAACGCCCAAAGTAAAAAGAAAAAACGTCTAGCTGAAGAAAAAGCAGCCATGGAAATCATGACCAATCTAAAGCAGCACGTACAGTATTTGGCCGATGATCAATTAGAAGGCAGAAGAACTGGTACCAAGGGTGAGCAATTAGCAAAAGAATACCTAGTAAAGCAATATACCCAAATGGGTTTGGAGCCCAAGGGTAAAGATGGGTATTTGCAAACATTTGAAATCAATGAGGGCAAGCAAATTGATGCCAGCAGTTCTTTGGTGGTTAATGACAAATCACTTGATTTAAACACAGACTTTTTTCCTTTGGCCAATAGTGCCCAAAAAAGTCTGAAAGGTAATCCTGCCATGGCTTTGAATGAGCGTGGACAACCTTGGTTCAAAGACTTAAAAGAGTTGCTAGAAGAAAACAAAAACAATCCGCATTTTGATCTTGACCAAGCCATCCAAAAAGAAGCCATCGCGATAGCAGGCAAAGGCGCAACTGCTTTATTTCTCTATAATAGTTCTAGCATTACTGACAATGTGCAGTTTAATAAAAATGACAAAACAGCAATGCTACCCCTTCCCGTAATCTATATTACCAAGACAGGAATTAAGGAGCATTTTTCAGACAATTCTGCCAGCTTTAATTTGACTTTGAACATTGCCATCAGCGAGCGCAAACGTAATGCCACCAATGTAGTGGGCTTTATCAATAATAATGCGTCCAATACGGTAATCCTTGGTGCGCATTATGACCACCTGGGTTATAATGAAGACAAGAATGCCTTAGACACGGGTCATATTATTCATAATGGCGCTGATGACAATGCCAGTGGTACGGCAGCTTTATTAGAATTGGCCAGATTGCTCAAAAAATCAGCCCCTAAGAACAATAATTATTTGATCATCCATTTTTCTGCAGAAGAGCTGGGTTTATTTGGTAGCAAGTATTGGTTGGACAATCCTACTACAACCATTACCCCCAACTATATGATCAACATGGATATGGTGGGTAGGTATGATACTGCACACAAATTGACCATTGGTGGATACGGTACTTCACCAGCCTGGGGGGCTTATTTTACCGCCAACCCAAACGCCAATTTGATGATCAAATTAGACAGCGCAGGTAGTGGACCTTCTGATCACGCTAGTTTTTATAGAAAAGACATTCCGGTATTATTCTATTTTACCGGCAGCCACCCTGACTATCACAAAGCCACCGATGATTGGGATAAAATCAATTATGACGCCGAGCGTCTAATTGTGCAATCTATCTACCAATTAATCGTTTATATGGATGACAAGGGTAAATTGGCATTCACCAAAACCAGAGAACAACAAACTGGCAAACGCAGTTTTAGCGTGAGTTTGGGTGTGATTCCGGATTATGGTTATAGTGGAACAGGTATGCGCATAGACGGAGTGAGCCCCGGTAAATTGGCGGAGAAATTGGGCTTGCAAGCGGGTGACGTACTCTTGCAATTGGGTGAGTTCAAATTTGTAGACGTAAGTAGTTATATGACTTCTTTGGGCAAATTCAATAAGGGTGATAAAACCATTTTGAAAATCAAAAGAGGTACGGAAGAAAAAACATTTGAAGTGCAATTCTAGTTTATGAGCCAAGTGCAGAAACTGCGGTTAAACATGGATGAAATCAATGAAGATTTCTTTGAAGACACCCGTCTGTTGGGCATTATGGCTCCTTTAAAAAGTTATCAGCTCTGTTTGCAACTCAATGGATTATTGGGCTATCAGTTTAGGCTAAACACGGAGATTGATATTCATGTGCGCAAAAAAGACCGCAATTATTATTTCTCGGTTTACCAATCATCAGAGGCCAATAGTTTTTTAGAACACTATCTCTACCACAATCAATTTGATGGCGAATACTTGTTACCTGAGTTCAGACATATAGATTTTCTCTGGCTGATGAAGGGTGATTTTGTAGATGATGAAAAATGCCAGTTTATTCGTCAAACCGTGAACAGCATTGCAGGTGTGCAATTGGTGGTAGAACTCACCAATGAGCAGATCAAGAACAAGGGCAATATGATTTTCTAAATCAAGCAAATGTCTTCAGCAAGTATTATAGAAAGTTGGGTCACCAATGCAACTGCTTGGTCTCAGGCTATTCAACAAGAAGCCATTGAAAGCAGAAAACTGGTCACCAATCAAGCCATGGTCATGACCATTGCCAAACACCAACCCAAGTCTTTGTTAGACATAGGATGTGGAGAAGGCTGGTTGTGTAGGGCAGCCCAAAAAACAATTCCTAGTCTTAGCACTATCAAGGGTATGGATGCCATTGAAGCGTTGGTTGATCAGGCAAAGACCCTCTCTCCCCATCTTGCTTGGGAACAAAAATCTTATCAAGACCTAATTGCTGGGGCTAGTCATAACCAGGAGCTGTATCAAATCATCAGCATCAATTTTGCTTTATTTGAAAAAGAATTGGTGGAATTATTGCTCTTGGCCTTACCCAATTATTTGTTAGAAAATGGTAGGATTATCATTCAAACCTTGCATCCGCTAATGGCCTGCGGCGATGCGGCTTATGAGGAAGGATGGCGTGAAGGAAATTGGATTGGGTTTTCCACTGCGTTCAAAGACCCACATTCTTGGTATTTTAGAACCATGGCTGCTTGGGTCAATTTGTTCTGCGCTTCTGGTTTGATACTTGACCAAATGCAAGAACCCATTCACCCCAAAACGGGTAAACCGGCTTCTGTGATTTTTGAACTAGTGCCAAGATCCTAGCTAGCAATTACCTGAATGGTTTTTTCTCCTACAGCAGTTAATCTACCAATGGGTTGGGCAAATGCAGCTAGCCCAAAGGATTCCAATACAGTCTGTACTTCTGCAAGAGCAGTAGGTGCTGCGGCAATCAATAATCCACCATTGGTTTGTGGATCCGGTAATAAATGAAACGCTTCCATGACGTTTACACCAGTACCAAATCCAACCTGACTGCTATAACTATTCCAGTTACGGAAAGTAGCATCGGGTCCAATTTTTTGTTGTTGATACACCCTGGCCGATTCCAAAATAGGGGTCTTGCTATAATCCAGTTCTGCCCCAAGACCACTGCCCTGGGCCATTTCCATCAAATGACCAATCAAACCAAAACCTGTTACATCGGTCATGGCGTGAACACCAGGAATCTTACCCAATGCTTCTCCCGCTTTGTTTAAAGTGGTCAGTTGTTTGATCAATTGTTCCAAGTGTTCAGGACTAATTTTCTCCCTTTTTGAAGCCGTGGCCAAAATGCCCACACCAATGGCCTTGGTTAAAAAGAGTAAATCGCCTTCCTGAGCAGTATTATTTCTTTTGAGATTGGGAAGGTCTACAAGTCCAGTAACAGCCAATCCAAAAATGGGCTCGGGGCTATCAATGCTATGACCTCCGGCCAAGGGAATTCCTGCTTCCAAACAAATGCTACGCGCTCCTTCCAATACGCGTTGGGCCAGTTCTGCAGGTAATTTTTCTACAGGCCATCCCAGAATGGCAATGGCCATTAATGGTTTGCCACCCATGGCATAGACATCAGAAATACTATTGGCCGATGCAATCTGTCCAAACGCATAAGCATCATCCACAATGGGCATAAAAAAATCGGTGGTACTAATCAATGCTGTTCCATTTCCCAAATCAAAAGCCGCCGCGTCATCATTGCTGGCATTGCCCACCAAGAGTGCCGAATAATCCGGAGCAATCACGGAAGTTTTTAAAATATTGCTGAGTACAGCGGGAGAAATCTTGCAACCACAGCCACCGCCATGGGAATATTGGGTAAGTCTAATCTCAGACATGATTGGAATTTGACTGCAAATTACGTTCAAAGACCCAATCTGGGCTTTGGCAATTAGATTCCTGTCTGAATTAAAGGAATAGAAGGCTTTTAGCTTGGAATTACCCAAACCAATTGACCAAGATCATACTCTTCTTCTATTCCATTGTCCACTACCAATCGGCCATTGGCCCTGACCGCTTTGATCATGGGTTGAAACAAAATATTGTCTTTTTTTAAACTAACCCGTTCACCCTTTTTATACAAAATACGGTTATAGGCTTCCAACTGGGCTTGTATACCCCCAGCCAAAAGTTCCTGAAACCTATATTCCAAAGAAGCACAAAGCTGCTTGGCCAGTTCAACGGGGTCAAAATTTTTTCCGGTGATTTGTTTGAGTGAAACGGGGTTCTGAATAGATGGGTCAAAACTGGTTTGGTTAATATTAATCCCAATTCCTACCACCGAATACTGCCAGTTAGCTCCTTTGAGATGGTTTTCTATTAAAATTCCTCCTGCCTTTCTGTCACGCCAATACAAATCATTGGGCCATTTGATACGGGTTTCGTCACCTGCAAATTCACTAAAAAAGTCATAACAGGCCAGCGCAGTCATGATACTGATGGCAAATTGTTGGCTAATGATTAAAAATTGGGTGTTTAGAACAATTGATAACAATATGTTTGAACCTGAATCGTCTTTCCATTGTTTACCCATTTGACCTTTTCCCATGGTTTGGTGATGGGCAAAGAAAGCCGCTCCATGAGCAGCCAAATTAGCCTGAACCTTATCAATGGCATAGATGTTGGTACTATCCACTTGGGCTAATACCAAAAATGGGTGACCAATGGGAGTTTTAGCATTTATAGGTAACAAAGAATTACTATTTTTGACAAAGGTAGCATTCATGGCAGATCCAAAGTTTGCATATAACTAAGGTAAACCCGGAATACTCAAGTTAAAATCACTATTAAACAAACACAATTATTGGCAACGCTTTCTCTATCTAATAGCCGATCAAAACCCACCGGTAGCCGGCTTACCCGAAATTCAAAGATTTTCAAAACCATTGTCAAAGCCATCCAAGACAAGAAAGGGGAAGACCTGATTAGCTTGGACCTGAGAAAAATTGAAGAGGCTTCTGCCGATTTTTTTGTGATTTGTCAGGCCGCTTCTACCACACAGGTAAAAGCCATTAGCGATTTTGTAGAAGAACAAGTGCGTTTGGCCTGCGGCGAACTGCCCTATAAACACGAGGGTAGAACCACAGGACAGTGGGCATTAATTGATTATGTGAATATTGTGGTTCATGTAATGCATCCAGAAGCGCGCAAATTTTATCAAATAGAAGAAATGTGGAGTGATGCTGCGGCACAACTGCACAATGACAACGAATAAGAAGCAAGCAATCATAGATCATCATTAATTACAGAGGGAAACCAAGATATGTCACAGGAAAATAAGAGTCCAAAATTCAACATTCAGAACGATAAGGGCGATAGCCCACGTAAGGGACCCAAATTCAATTTGTATTGGATTTACGGAATCATTGCCGTGGTCTTAATCACATCAAATTTGTGGAGTTTTACTCCAGACGTTACCAATACCAATGAACTGGAATTCAAACAGGAAATGTTGGCCAAGGGCGATGTTCAAAAGCTGGAACTCATCAGTAATAAAAACCTAGTAAGGGTTTTTATCTCAAAAGACAGTTTGTCAAAAGCATTCTATACCCAAAAATTCAGCAAGAAACCTTTGGACAAATCCAAGTTTGATGGCGTGGCTTTGTTTGAATTCAAAGTAACTGATTGGAAAAGCTTTAATGATAATTTGAAAGAATTTTATGTAGCCCATCCAGAAGTAAAACAAGTGGCTGCTACCATTAAGGACGAGGGAGAATGGTTTGGACCCGTTGCCAATACCATCTTCTCATTGGTCATCATCATTGCAGCTTGGGTTTTGCTCATGCGCAAAATGGGTGGACCATCAGGTGGTGGTGGACCAGGGGGTATTTTCAATATTGGAAAATCAAAAGCTACTTTGTTTGACAAAGGTGCTAAAGTCAATATCACTTTCTCTGATGTAGCTGGTTTGGATGAAGCCAAGGTAGAAGTGATGGAGATAGTAGACTTCTTAAAAAATCCCAAGAAATATACTTCGCTAGGTGGAAAGATTCCCAAGGGTGCTTTGCTCATTGGACCTCCCGGTACTGGTAAAACCTTATTGGCAAAAGCCATGGCGGGTGAAGCACAAGTACCTTTCTTTAGCTTGAGTGGTAGTGATTTTGTGGAGATGTTTGTGGGTGTGGGTGCCAGCCGTGTTCGTGACTTGTTTAAGCAAGCCCGTGAAAAAGCACCATGTATCATTTTCATTGATGAGATTGACGCCATTGGTAGGGCTAGGGGTAGAAATGCCATGATGAGTAACGACGAGCGTGAAAATACCTTGAACCAGTTGTTGGTAGAGATGGATGGATTTGGTGGAGACACTGGTATCATTATCTTGGCCGCAACCAACCGCCCTGATGTATTGGATTCAGCCTTATTGCGTCCAGGCCGTTTTGACCGTCAGATCTCTATTGACCGCCCAGACGTAGTAGGTAGAGAAGCCATTTTCAAAGTGCATTTGATGGCCATCAAAATTTCTGAAACACTGGATATTCATAAACTGGCAGAGCAGACCCCAGGTTTTGCTGGCGCCGATATTGCCAACGTATGTAATGAAGCCGCATTGATTGCCGCCAGAAAAGACAAGTTGGCCGTAGACATGAGCGATTTCCAAGACGCTATTGACCGTGTGATTGGTGGTCTTGAGAAAAAGAACAAGATTATTTCTCCAGACGAGAAAGAAGTGATTGCTTATCACGAAGCCGGACACGCTATTTGTGGCTGGTTCTTGGAGCACGCTTATCCTTTGTTAAAAGTAACCATTGTACCAAGAGGAACCGCAGCCTTGGGATATGCCCAATACACACCAAAGGAACAATATCTTTATACCACAGAGCAATTGATTGACCAATTGTGTATGACCTTGGGTGGTAGGGCTGCAGAAGAAATCTTCTTTGGTAAAATTTCTACAGGCGCATCCAATGACTTGCAACAGATTACCAAAATGGCTTACTCCATGGTTACCACTTATGGTATGAATGATAAGATTGGTAATGTTAGTTTCTATGATCCTTCTCAGGAAAACAGCTTTACCAAACCCTTTAGTGAAGAGACTGGTAAGATGATTGATGACGAAGTGCGTAAACTGGTAAGTGAAGCCTATCAGCGCACCATTGCCTTACTTACAGAACGTAGAGCAGAGGTAGAATTGTTGGCCAAAGAATTATTGGACAAAGAAGTCTTGCATAAATCTGATGTAGAAGAATTGATTGGTAAAAGACCTTTTGAAGAAAAGAAAATCTTAGAAGTACCCATTCCTCCAACACCAGGTGAATTGCCCATCATACCTATAATTGGTACCGATGAAGAACCCATTGCACCCATTAGCTAATTAACGGATCATGGCCGATAACGCTAGAGAAAATATATTAAACAGGATCAAACAGGCACTGAAAAAACCAGTGCCTGTTCCCTTTCCTGCATCAGAAGGAAATGAGTTGTTGTTTCAACCCGCTGACCAGGATGTAGAAATCATTTTTGCTGAAAATTTTACCCAACTACAAGGTAGGTTCTCCTATTGTGCCAATGAAGCAGAATTGGCTGTTCAATTAAATGCACTGTCAGCTCAGCGCAAATGGTCCAAGATCTTTTGTGTAGAACCCACGTTAAAATCTGTGTTGGCAGAAAAAGGATTTACCAATACAGACGCTACAGACCTGGCTTCCTGTGATGCATCCATCACTTACTGTGAGCAGTTGGTGGCTAGAACAGGTTCTTTGTTATTAAGCAGCGGTCAGGCCAGTGGCAGAACCGTCAGTGTCTATGCACCGGTACATATATGTGTGGCTTATACAGACCAATTGGTTTATGATATAGCCGATGGCATCCATAGTTTAATAGACCGCTATCGTTTAAACCTACCATCCTTGATTACCCTGGCATCGGGCCCCAGCCGAACCGCCGATATTGAAAAGACATTGGTAGTAGGGGTACATGGCCCCAAAGAAGTTTTTTGCTTTTTACTAGACAGGTAATAAACGCTTAGCAGTATCTTTAACACATGAACCAAAACACCGTTCATCAGATTTTTGTCTATGGGTCCCTACGCAGTGGATTCAATGCTCCTGCTTATGAATATATCAGCCGATATTTTCAATTAGTAGCACCTGCTAAAGTGCGTGGATTACTCTTTGATATGGGTGAATACCCCGCTGCCCTTCCAACCTCAGAAGACCATTTTATTATTGGAGAATTATACAGCATTAAAGAGGAAGATGAATTTGCCTGGGCCTTGGAACAATTGGATGAGTATGAGGGCATCAATGATGCACCAGAAGACGCAGCAGTTTCCTTTAGGAGAGACCTAGTAGAAGTCTTTACTTCAAACGGAAATACTACCGCTTGGATTTATTGGTTTAATAGCCCCGTGCAAGACAAACCCATAATTGCCAGTGGCGATGTGTTGGAATACTTACACCAACAGCAACAAAAAAAATAAGATGGACATTAACCCAGAGAAACAGATTTATTTTTTGTCCGATTTTCATTTGGGTGCTCCCAATCATGCACAAAGTTTGGTAAGAGAAAAAAAACTAGTGGCTTTTTTAGATTCCATCAAAGACAAGGCAGCAGAGATTTTTATAGTAGGAGATATTTTTGACTTTTGGTTTGAATACAAAACCGTGGTGCCAAAAGGTTTTACCAGACTCTTTGGTAAATTGGCAGAACTCTCAGACTTGGGCATTCCCATGCACGTATTTGTGGGAAACCATGATATGTGGATGCGTGGTTATTTTAAAGAAGAATTCAATATCCCTGTATACTTTGAACCGGAGTTGATTGAACGCGCCGGCAAACGTTTTTTTATTGGCCATGGTGATGGTCTAGGACCAGGTGATCATGGCTTTAAGTTTATCAAAAAAATCTTTCGCAGCCCCATTTGTCAATGGTTGTTTGGAAATTTGTTGCACCCTGATTGGGCCATTGGTTTGGCCAATTATTTTAGCCGCAAAAGCAGAGAAAAAACGGGCGATGCCGATGCCAATTTCTTGGGTGAAGAAAATGAGTGGTTGATCATTTTCTCTAAAGACTATTTGGAAAAAGACAGGGTGGATTATTTTATTTTTGGCCACCGTCACTATCCCATCAAACTTGCTTTAGAGGGTGGTGCCTATTACCTAAACCTTGGTGATTGGATCCGCAATTTTACCTATGCTAGTTTTGATGGACAAGCATTGAACCTACACAAGTGGGAATAAATTTTTGGCAATGGAAAAGATCTTAAAAACGGTATTCCTCAATAATAGTATTGAAAGCTATCTAATGGTCATTGCCATCATAGTTTTGGCCATTGTATGCAAGCGTTTGATCTCTAAATATTTTGCTAGCCTATTGTACAAAATGGTGGGCAAAGCGGGTAAAAATATCAAGAAGCAGTCTTTCTATGACCTAGTGGTGCAACCATTAGACATGTTCTTGGTGGTGGTTATTTCTTTGGTTGCCATTGACCAACTCAATTATCCAAAGGCTTTTGAAGTTAAAATCTATCATATAACGCTTAGGCAACTACTTGAATCAATTGCCAATGGGGTGATGATTGTTTTATTTATCTGGCTCTGTATTCGCGTGATTGAATTTTTAGCGCTAATTCTAGAAGACAAAGCCAATCTAACGCAGGATCAGAGTGATAACCAATTGATTGTTTTTTTCAAAGACTTCTTCAAAGTACTCTTAGTCATCATTGGTTTCTTGATGATTTTCCATTTCTCTTTTAACAAAGACGTGAGCAACCTACTCACAGGTTTGAGTATTGTGGGTGCGGCCATTGCACTGGCTATGCGCGAGAGCATGGAAAACCTAATTGCTTCTTTTATCATTTTCTTTGACAAACCCTTTGTTACAGGAGACTTGGTAAAGGGTGCTAACTTTCAAGGTAATATTGAAAAAATTGGACTACGTTGTACAAGAATTAGAACCCTTGAAAAAACCTTGATTTCTGTTCCTAACAAACAAATGGTTGACAGCATTATTGACAATATTTCTTTGCGCTCTCAACGCAAAGTAGAATTAAAATTAGAATTGAGTTTGCTCACTACTGCTAGCCAAACAAAAGCTTGGATCAAAGACCTGCGTAGCGCTTTGCAAAATCATCCTGATATTGAAAACTATACTTTGTTTTTTGCAGAAACGGGCAAAACCGTTCACCAGATTAGCTTGGAATATTTTACCAGCATGGAACAAAGCGTGGAAAATTTTAATGAAACTAGGGAACAGGTTAACTTGAATATCTTGGAATTATTGGAACAACACCAAATAGAACTAGCGGCACAAAGCACAGAAGTGGTTGTCAAGAACCATACTGGGGAATAAGACTAGTTGTTATTATAAGGCAGCAACTATTTCTCCCAATTCCTTTTCCATATAACCTGTCTTGCCATATTCTTCTACTCTACCTACTTCTTTACCGTTGACTAGAACAACAAATGTTGGAACGGTTTTTAAATGAAATTTTTCATGTAGTTGTTGAACAGCCATTTTTTTTGGATCAACCGCAACCAAAGTGATTTTTGATTCAGGAAATCCTGCTTTATCTATTAGTCTATAAAACTTTGGAAGCAGATTTTGTGAATCATGACACCAGGTGCCACAGAAAACCAGAAGTGTAATTTTTGACCCATTTTTTTGAAAAGCGGCAACCGCACTCGCATCGGCATCGCCGTATTTGCCATTCTCTATAAACCACTGAAAGCTGGTGTCATTCACTAAGATACTCTTATTGATGATGCCCTTTAATGCCTTGCTTCCATTGGTATCTGTAAAGACTTGGTAATTGGGTTTGGAACTTATTTTGCTAGTAGCACAAGAAAAGACCAACACAGAAAACAGAGCAAAGATCAGCGCGCGTATCATGAAGCTAGATTGGATTTCAATTCTAGTAAGAATCCTTTGAACTTATTGAGGGTCTGCACCAATTGCGCCTGGGTATCGGCCTGGGCCTTATTGTTTTTCAAATAATTCTTGGCTCCTTCTATAGAGAATTTTCTTTGGCGTAACAGAAAATAAATCAGTTGTAAATTCTTAATATCTTCTACACGGAATAAGCGGTCTCCCTTTCTGGTTTTTCTGGGTTGTAAAATGTCAAATTCATTTTCCCAGTAGCGCAACAAAGAAGTGTTTACTTTAAACCAGCCGGCAACCTCGCTAATACTATAATAGAGTTTCTGAGCCAAAATACTTTCTTCTGGAACATCAATCAGATCCAGTTCCGTATCCATTTCACGGAAAGATTTTCTACCGCGTTTGCTGCTTTTCTTTTCTTCTAGAACAATGGATTCTTTGGGCTCGGCTACTTTTTTAACCTTAATCCTAACCCCAATATTTTGGTTTTCATAGACCATGGCTGGTTCTGCCACGGGTACCTGCAACACTTCAACGGGTGGTTTGGGAGCAGCGGGTTTGGCAACAACGCGTTCCTTTTTGGGCTTTGGAGCAGCGGTTTCTATAGGGAATCCAAATAAGTCTAATTGTTGCAAAGGTCCTGCCATGCCATAAAAGTAGCACAACTAACTGTCCTTACTAGCATACTGGAGCGTATGGTGGAAAAGAAGGCTTTTACTGGGGAAAGCTATTGAATTGCTAGCTTTGTAAAAAAGGGATATGCACCAAATCAAGACCATCTGTATTTGCTGTCTCTTATACACATCTGACGCTGCCGACGACTAGTCGAGTGTAG
>CAMFKK010000004.1 GCA_945957225.1 uncultured Sphingobacteriia bacterium
ACGAGAAAATAAGCAAAACGAGAAAATAAGCAAAACGAGAAAATAAGCAAAACGAAAAAATAAGCAAAACGAAAAAATCTAAACAACTAAAATTATGAAACACATTTTTCCAAACGGCTACTACTCGGCCGCTAACAGTTTTAAAAGAAATCAATGTCACAATTTGAAAAACTTATTACAAGATTAGTATCCAATCCAAAGGATTTTACATGGGATGAATTAAAAAAGGTTTTATCTCATTATGGGTACCAAGAAATAAAAAAAGGGAAAACCAATGGTTCTAGAAGAAAGTTTGCAAGCACAGACAATCATATTATATCCTTGCATAAACCACATCCTAGCCAAATATTAAAGCCCTATCAAATAAATCAGATAGTAGCATCCCTTAAAGAAAAAGGACATTTAAAAGATGAATGATATATTACAATACAAAAGTTATTTTGCAAATGTACAATACAGTGCAGAGGATGATGTTTTTTATGGTCAAGTGCTTGGAATAAATGATTTAGTAAGTTTTGAGGGGACTTCTGTAAAGGAGTTAAAAGACTCTTTTTATGAAGCAGTAGATGATTATTTAGAAACATGCAAAGAATTAAATAAACAACCTGAGAAAATGTACAAAGGAAGTTTTAATATTAGAATTTCCTCAGAACTTCATAGACAAGCGGCACTTGTATCTGCTGGAAAAAAAATGACTTTAAATGACTTTGTCAGACAAGCCATAGATATGGCTGTAAACAGAACTACAAATAAACGAACTATAAATACAATGATAATTTGTTTCACAATGTTTTTACCCGCCATCATGGCGGGTTTTTTATTTTAACTAACCTATCTGATTTAAAATTTAATTTTCTAGAATTGCCCCGTCCTTAATATTTGTACAAAGAAGGATTAATCCATTCAATCTAAATATTATAATTCATTTTGTATCTTCCAAGTACAACCAACTAACATGAAGCCAATCAGCACGCTTATTGCATTCTTCTTTTTGACCATCGGCGCGCAAGCGCAAACAAAAGCCTTTGTAGGTGGAACCCTGATTGATGGTTTTGGTGGCAAGCCCATTTACAATAGTGTCATCATTGTAGAAAACCAGCGAATCAAAACCGTGGGTACGGTGGCAACAACGCCTATTCCAAAAGGGGCCGAAATTATTTCTACAGAAGGTATGAGTGTTTTGCCTGGGCTCTGGGATATGCACGTGCATTTGATGATCAATGGGCATAGTGATTATGACCATTGGGATAGTGCCTATATGAAGGATTTTGAGAAAGTGGTGATGCCGGCTTCGGCCCACCAATTGCTAATGGCCGGGGTGACCAGTGCGCGTGACCTGGGTGGGCCGTTGGAAGCTAGTATTAATGTAAAAAAACGGATTGACAAGGGTGAATTGCCAGGACCAACACTCTATGTATCCGGACCCTTTATTCAACACAAACCTTATCCGCATACAGAAGCTTATCGTTGGGGAGTGAATGGTGTGGAAGACGCAAAAGCAAAAGTGCGCAAACTAGCAGAAGCGGGTGTGAACGTGATTAAGTTGATAGACCAAGACGAAATGACTTTGGAAGAAGCACAAGCCGTAGTTGATGAAGCGCATAAATACAAATTGCCTGTGGTGGGTCACTCACACAGACCCAATGAAATTAGGGTGGGAATGAAAATTGGTGTGGACTGTTTTGAGCACACGGGTTTGGCATCGGCGCCAGAATATCCGGAAGATATTATTCAAATGATCAAAGAGCGCACCGCTCAAATGAGTAAGGGCCCCTTCTTTTGGACGCCTACTGTTGAAGGTTTGTACAATTATGAATATATCAGAGATAATCCAGAAAAATTGGATGATCCATCTTGGCAACTAGACCTGCCAGATAATATTATCAAGGATATTAAAGAGTCACTCAAGTATCCTGGCAGGATGCCCTATTTTCAGATGACGCCTATTCGTCGCCCAACGCTGGAGAAGAAAGTAAATCAGTTGAAAAATGCTGGTGCCGTTTTGTTAATTGGAACTGATAGTGGGATTCCCATGAAATTCCATAGCCAGAGCACTTGGAATGAACTAGATGTATGGGTAAACAAATTTGGTTTTGACGCCATGTACGCTATCAAGGCTGCTACATATTGGCCTGCACTAGCCATGCGTGTAGACAAAGACTATGGCACTATTAGTGAAGGCAAGTATGCCGATATCATTGCTGTAAAAGGCGATGTCTTGCGATACATTGACCTCTTGCAAAAAGTAGATCTGGTGTACAAGCACGGTAAAAAAGTGAAGTAATGGACAATAGCGTAGTAGTTGTAACAGGTGCGGGCATTTCTGTAGACTCGGGCATTCAACCCTTTAGGGGAAAGAATGGTCTATGGAATGAGAATCCAACTACCATGGCAACCTATGAGAAATTCAAAACGGATCCGGGGCATTTTTTGTCTTGGTACTATCATAGATTTGTTAGCTGCCGCGATGCGCTTCCTAATGCCACGCATGAAATTCTAGCAGCTAATCAGATTCGGGTGATTACCCAGAATGTAGACAACCTACATATCAAAGCGGCGCATCCAATTCAGCGATTAATTGAGATTCATGGAAATATCAATTTCAAAAGACGCATTCCAGCTTATTCAAAAGAAGAATTGGTTTTGGCAAATTGGGATTTTGTAAAAGAAGCGGAGGATCAAATTCCTGCGCTATTTGAACTCTTTGAAATTGGTAAGAATGGAACCATTGATTTTGATAAATCCTATCGGCCACATATATTGCTCTTTGATGAATATTATTCAGATCTCTATGAAACGGAAACAGCTATGGATTGGACTGCAGAAGCTGAGACCATCATCTTCATGGGTACATCCAATTCCGTAGGCATAACCAATATGGTGTTGGAGTCAGCCCTCAGAGGCGGCAAAGAAGTAATAGTGGTAGATCCTAATCCAGCTCCTTCTTTACGTTATCCAGGTATTCAAATTTTTGCGGAGTCTGCAATGGACTTTTCAAAAAGATATTTTTAGGTTAATGCACCAAGTCATACAATAAAACAGTTCTTGGATCAAGGGATACAAAAGCTGGTTTTGTTGCTGATGGAATTTTAAAATCAGCGGTCTTGGTATTTAATTGTTGTTTCACTAACTGTTGTTCTGCTACTCCGTTTTTCATAATGCCAAACTCTATGGGTACATCAAAAACAAATCCAGATGATTGATGCTGTTGCACATGAATCAAGATCTGTTTTGAGGCTTCATCATAATCCCAGGTCCAACTTAACTTTAAATTATCGGGTTTGTTCAACCACTGACTAAAGAAGGGTTTCAAATTTTGGTTGGAAGCTTTTTCCATTTCAGCAATCAAATCATTTGTGGTGGCATTGGCATTAAAATACTTTTTATAATAAGCCTGTATGCCTTTTTTGAAATTTACTTCTCCTATTTTGTCTCTAAGCATATGCATGATCCAGGCACCTTTCTGATAAGTAAGACCACTGGTAACCTCACCGGTTTCCGCTGAACGATTGCTGACAATGCTGAACAGAGAATCTTTTTTGATATAATCGTAGACAGACTTTTTGGCGTTTTTAACACCAGCTATATATTCATCGTGTCCATAAGCGTGTTCAATAAAGAGCAGTGTAAAAAAAGTAGTCAAACCCTCGCTTAGCCAAGCATCATCCCAAGTAGATTCTGTAACGGCATTTCCAAACCATTGGTGGGCAATCTCGTGAATTACTACATTTCTTAATCGTACTTCTTTTTTACCAGTGATTAATTTCTCTGCATAATAAATGGCAGAAGAAGTTTCCATACCACCACCAGAAACAGTAGACTGAACATTAGCTAGTTTTTCATAAGCAAAGGGTCCTACATAGTCACTGTAAAAAGCAAGTACTTGTTTGGTGGGTTCGGCAAAATCGGCAAAGCCAGCTTCGCGATCTTGAGGATATACCCAAGTCTGAATGGCTTTCCCATTAAATTGATCCACCTGTTGTACGGCAAACTCTGCTACTCCCAAAACAAATAACCAACAAGAAACAGGAACTGATTGTTTCCAGTGTGTGAGTTTGGTATTGTTGCCAAGCACAGACTCTTCCATTAATAAACCATTAGAAATTACTTGGTATTTTGATGGGGCTGTAACTATGAATTCGCTGGTGGCTTTGTCATAGGGATGATCAATAGAAGGTAACCAGTGTCTGGTTTTGTTGGGCCAGTTCTCACTAAAGAAAGTTCTGTCTCCAAATTTGTTGGCAATAATTCTTAGTCCTTCTTCTGGAATGCCCTTATACTGAATCTCAAATGTGATGATGGTATCCGTGGTGGATGGCTTAGCCAGTTGTATCATTAGAGAGTCTCCAACATGGGTATAATTCAGTGCTTGATTGTTGGAACTAATGGATTGCACCATCATACCCTTTCCTTTTCTCAGCTCAGATTGATTGACTAGGTCTAATCTAAACTGTTTGATATTGCTTTTTTTAAATTGTATATTGATAGAAGCCTTTCCAAAAATTTCATTGTTATTATCCGATACGCTTATTTCAAAGCGATAGTGTAACACGTCTATGAAATAATTGCGAGGATAGGTGTCAGCAAAACTTTTGTTACTAAATAGGCAAACAAATAACAATATCAAACAATAGTTAGATCTCATAAGTATAATGATTGATCTTTTAAATATTTAGAGATCCTTGATTATAAAGATTGAACTTTTTTCAAATAATATCCTTTGTTATCAACCTGCGGCGGTGTTTTACTATTGATGGTTATGCCCTCTTTGTCAATCATCATTTTTGAAACACCCTCTGAGCTGCTGACCTCAAAAGGAAGTTTCATAAAAGCATTATTTACTTTAATGCTGTATTTCTGATAACCAACTTCTTTGATCACAATCTCTAATTGTTGGGTTGTTCTGCAATAAAAATCAAAGAAGGGCTTTAGGTTCATGTCCGATGCCTTGCTAAACAATTGTTCTACATCAGTGGTGGTTACCATATTGTCATACGTATACTGCGGATCGGTAGCTAGTTTCTTTAGGGTTGGGAAAAATATAGCATCTCCAATGACATATCTTAGACTATGCATGAAAAAAGAACCTTTTGTATAAATGTCTGACTGGGCGTAGGTTTCATCTTCACTCATTTCTTCACCGCCCACCAATGGTTTGATATATCTAATAGAGCGTTTGTGGGCATTTATGATTTTATCATATGCATCTTGACCGCCCAGTTCATAGTGGATCAAGGCCTCTGAATAAGTGCCAATCCCTTCCTGAATCCACTCATGCGCCCAGTCTTTATTAGTGACTTTATTTGCCCACCATTCATGTGCATATTCGTGAAACAAATTGTCAGAGTAATCGCTTTCGCCAATTTTGGTATAAACGAATTTGTTTTGGAAAGTAATATTGGTTTGATGCTCCATGCCTGGGTTAGGAACTGCGCAAATACCAATCTTTTCTTTTACCCAAGGATATTCACCAAAGTATTTTTCTAGCACCTGACTATCGCGCTTTTTCAGCGCAATGACTTTTTTGGCTTCTGCACTATCTTCAGCTAAAATATAAAACTGAATAGGCACTTTATTGCCATTGATGGTGGTGTATTCATCCGTTGCAACATGGTATTTGCCAATATTGAATACCATGGTATAGGTACTCATAGGATAAATAGTTTTCCAGTGAAAGGTTTTCTTTCCCTTAGACTTTGTCACTTTTTGTAAAAGACCAGGACCGCTCACTGTTAAAGTATCAGGCACCGTAATCATCATATCAACACCTTCATTGGGTTCGTCACTAGGATGGTCCTTGGTAGGGGTATAAATTCTGGCCCCTTCTTTTTGGCAATTGATAGCTACCCAAGGATTGCCAGACCTGTCTTTAGTAAAGGTAAATCCACCCAACCACGGCGGCCTTACGGCGATGGGCGGCTCCCCACCATATTCCACTTTTACCAATTGCTTACCCTCTAAGAATGGACTCTTGCCAGTGATATAAATTTTATGGTCCTTATGATCAAAGCTGACAGGCTTATTGTTTACGCTGACTTTTTGAATGGTTAAGAGATTCACCAGATCCAATAAAATAGTGTCCGTATTTTTAGCCAAGATTAACGAAACCTCTGTTGCGCCTTGAATAGTTTTGTTAGTCAGGTCCACATTGAGGTTAATGGTATAATGGCGAATATCCATAATGGCTTGCAAGGGCTGCAACTTGCCACCTGAAGATAGTTTACTGATATCTCTGTTTTGAGCAATGGACATTGTAGCCACTAAGCTGCAAATTAATAGGAGCGTATTTTTCATATTTCTGATTGTTTGCTTTTCAGTGCTTCTAAGGCAATGAAAAAATTTGTTTTAACAATTTAAATGTTTCTAAGCAATTTGTTCTCTTTATTAGCAGAATTGTTATTCTTAAACGCTATTCAATTAATTATTATGATCCCACAACTGCTATCTCATATCCTCTTTAATCCACTAACCTCCATCACCCTCCATAATCCCATAACCTCCAACACATATCTCCTTATTCTCTATATTCCATTTCATCCTACCCACATCTTCTTATCCTCCTTAATCTAGTAATCCCTTCTCTCCCGGACCTATCTGTTTTTCAATTTTTAAAACACCCCCCTTTTTTATACTATATCGAGTATAAATTAAGGGGTGTTTTTTTATACTAGATTGAGTATATTTTTTTAGTGCCATTTTTATACTAGAAAAAGTATAAAAAATGGACTTTTTAAAAACGGCAAAAAACAAGTAACTCCCAATGTCTATTTCCTAAATAAATTTTACCATCAAAATCATTTAGTGTTTTTAATGGTTTCTTATTTTATTGAATATTAGTTTAGTGATAGAATCAATTAGTAATATGGAACTTGCTGAATTTGTAAAATATCAACGTCGTTACTACAGTCAAAGACAACAGGATTTAGCAGATATGGCTGGTGTGGGTTTACATTTTATAAGAGATTTAGAACAGGGAAAAAAATCATTGCGGATGGATAAAGTAAATCAGGTCTTAGCTGTTTATAAAGCAGAAATGACACCAATGGCAATTCATCTCAATAAAAGCAGAACTACTGAATGTCTTCCTAAGAGATATAAAGATCATTATCGGTGGTAAAGATTTAATTTTGTTGAGTATAGTTGATTTGCCTTAGTCGTTATGTAAAGCATTTTATTAGTAACTTGTCTTTCTTCACCAAGACAAGTACAATGAGAAAAATCTCTATGGCCGCGCTTTGCATTTTTGGCATTTTTTGCGCCGCCGCCGCACAAGAAAATCCTTTTAGTAATCTTCGTTTTCGTTTTCTGGGACCCGATGGAAATCGCGCTTGCGCAGTGGTGGGTGAACCGGGTAATCCAAATGTGTCTTATGTGGGTGCCGCATCGGGCGGGATCTTTAAGACAAGCAATGCTGGCCTGAGCTGGCAACCAGTCTTTGACGATATGGACAATTCTGCCATTGGCGCCATGGCCATTGCTGAATCCAATCCCAAACATGTTTGGGCGGGTACGGGCGAGACCTTTATTATTAGACCTGCGCATCCAAACGGGAATGGGATTTACAAATCTACCGATGCGGGTAAGACTTGGAAAAATATGGGTTTGAAAAATACGGTGCGGATTAGCAAAGTATTGGTCAGCCCTACGGATAGCAATACGGTCTATGTTGCGGCACTGGGTCATACCAATGGTCCGCAACAGGAAAGAGGGGTTTATAAAACCACCGACGGTGGCCTAACCTGGAACCGCGTACTTTTTGTTGACGAGAATACGGGTTGCTCTGACCTTTCTATCAATCCCAAAGACCCTAATAACCTGGTGGCTGCTATGTGGCAGGTGCAGATGAATACTTGGAACCTCAATAGTGGCGGCCCTGGTAGCGGTTTTTACAAAACTACCGATGGTGGCAAGTCTTGGAAGCAAATGACCAATGGTCTGCCTGGTGGTCCTGGCAAAATCATTGGTAAAACCAGTATTGATATTGCGGGTAGCAATCCCAATACCATCTATGCCTTGGTAGAAGCAAAGGCCCCGGGCTTATATAAATCTACTGACGGTGGGGAGTCTTGGAAACTGTTGTTGGAGAATCATTCTTTGGCGCAGCGTGGTCCTTATTATACCAGGGTGCGTGTCTCTTCTCAGGACGAGAACAAACTCTATACCATTAGCGTGACCATTATGGAATCCAAAGACGGTGGTAAAACCTTTAACGGAAATGGTAGCTATGCGCCGGGTGGCGATAACCACGAAATTTGGTTTGACCCCAAGGACGCCAATAGAATCATGGTGGCCCACGATGGTTGCATGAACATGACTTTTAATGGTGGAAAGAATTGGAAAAATGTAAACCTGCCCATTGCCCAAATGTATCATGTGGCTTTGGATGAGATGGTTCCTTATCATATCATGGGTAATAGACAGGATGGTTATTCTTATAGAACAGAAGCCATTAGCCGCACCGGTAGTATTCCTTTAAGTAGTTGGGAATCGGTGGGTGGTTGTGAGAGTGGTTTTGCACAGCCGGATCCTTTTGATAACAAGATTATTTGGTCTGGTTGTTACGATGGCGGTTTGGATGTGACCGATACTAGAACGGGTCTATCGCACGATGTGCGTCCTTGGCCCCAAGCTGGTTATGGTGTGGCTCCCGCCGATATGATGTATCGATGGCATTGGAATTTTCCAATGGCCTTATCGCGCCACCAGCGTGGTGCTGTTTATGTAGGTAGTCAGTACGTGCATAAAACCACCGATGGTGGTCATACCTGGAAAGTGATTAGTCCGGATTTGACTACGAATGACAAATCGCACCAGCAAAGTTCTGGGGGCATTGTCTCTGATAACCTGATGACTTTTGACGGTTGTACTTTGTTTGCCATTGCGGAGTCTCCTATTAAAAAAGGCATGCTTTGGGTGGGTTCTAATGACGGTCAGGTTCAGCTAACCACCAATGATGGCGCTACTTGGACCAACCTCACAGCAAACTTGAATCTACCTCCTTGGGGCACAATCAGCAATATTGATCCTTCAAATTTTGACGCGGGTACGGCTTATCTCACCGTACATTATCAGCTACAAGGTAATTTTAAAGCCTATGTGATGAAGACCACGGACTTTGGTAAGCACTGGACCAATATTGGTTTGAACCTACCTGAGAGCAATAGCGGTTTTGCGCATTTTGTAAAAGAAGATCCCGCTCAGAAAGGATTGATTTTTGTTGGTTTGGACAATGCCCTTTATGTAAGCCCCAATGATGGTGGTCAGTGGTTGCAACTCAAGAATAATTTGCCCCCATCGCCCGTGTATCATTTGGCTATTCAGAAAAATTTCCGTGACTTGGCTGTGGCTACTTATGGACGTGGCTTTTATATCTTGGATGATATTACACCAATTAGAGAATGGAGCAAAAGCTTGGCTGCTAGTAAAACTAGTCTGTATCCTTTGCGTCCTGCCTATCGTTTTAATTTTAAAGGTGCTAATCATGATGAGGGTAGCGCGGTTAGGGGAGAAAATCCTCCTTATGGTGCCAGCATTAATTATTTCTTGGCCGATACTTTAAAAACAGCTCCCAAGATTTTTGTATTAAGCCCCTTGGGCGATACCATTCAAACCATTGAGGGTTCTAATACCAAGGGTGTGAACCGTGTTTGGTGGAACCTTGCCCATGAGGAACTAAAAATGCCTACACTAAAAACCAAACCCAAGGGTAAGGATTTTGTAAAACTGGATGCTAATGGTAGTCGTTTGATGTTTGTACCTGATTTGGATATTGGCCCCGGTATGGAACCCATTCGTGTGCCGGTTGGATCTTATCAAGTATTGCTCAAAACCGATGCCGGCGTTGAAAAGCAAATACTTCAAGTGTTGCAGGATCCTAACGCCGGCTCCACTAAAGAAGCCATTGCCGCTCAGTACGCACTGGGTAAGGATTTGCGTGCTAGTATTAAAGCTTGTTTTGACTTGATTACTGAAATGGAAATCAAGCGTGCCGCTTTGTTGAAAGAGAATACCACTAAGTCTTTGGCTTTGGAGCAACAAGTTTATGTTTTGGAATCTAAATTGTTTGACACGCACCAAACCGGAGCGCGTTGGGATGATTTCCGTAACCCTGTGCAGATCACAGAAAGACTATTAGCTATTTCTAAAGAGTCTCAAACTTATGGAGCGGATTTTGCGCCTACTAGCCAACAATTGCAGATGACCAAAAACCTGAAGCAGCAGTTTAAATTGGTACTCACCGATTATCAGCAGCTAAAGAAGGATTTACCCTAAATATTGTTGGCTTTATGGCTATATTAGTGAACCTAAAAATTGCTTTTCATGTCAAATAAATCCCGCAGGTCATTCCTAAAGAATGCTGCCCTGCTTTCTACCGCCACTGCTTTTCCAGCTATCTGGAATAATGGCTTTGCCCATCGCGCCAGCGGAAAAGTAAACCTTGCCTGTATTGGTATTGGTAATCAAGGTGGCTCAGACATTAAGTCTTTTGCCAAAACCGGTCTAGCCAATTTTGTTGCTTTTTGCGATACTGATATGGGTGGTCCTCAAACACAGGAAATTTTGAAAATGTTTCCCGATGTTCCGCGCTTTCAAGATTTTAGAACCATGTTTGACAAAATGGGTTCTCAAATTGAAGCAGTATCCATTGGTGTTCCTGACCATTCGCATTTTGCCATTACCATGATGGCCCTTGCTTTGGACAAACACGTGTACGTAGAAAAACCCATGGCCCGCACGTTTAATGAAGTGGAGCTAATGATGAAAGCTGCTAAGAAGCATTCTAAAGTGGTAACTCAAATGGGTAACCAAGGTCACTCCGATGGTAACTATTTTCAGTTCAAAGCCTGGACCGAAGCGGGTATTATCAAAGACGTTACTGCTATTACAGCGCACATGAACAATGCGCGTAGATGGCATGGTTGGGATACCAATATTAAAAAACTACCTGCTGCTGAAACCATTCCTTCAACTTTAGATTGGGATACCTGGCATGGGGTTACGCAAATGCATGACTATAACCATGACTATGTTAATGGTCAGTGGCGCTGCTGGTATGATTTTGGCATGGGTGCCTTGGGCGATTGGGGTGCACATATTATTGATACCGCTCACCAATTCTTAGACCTTGGTTTGCCTACAGAGATCAGCATGCTCAAAGCAACTGGTCATAACCCTTTCTTCTATCCAACTTCCTCCACAATAAAGTTTCATTTTCCAGAGCGCGCTAAAATGCCTGCCTGTGATATTACTTGGTATGACGGTGTTGACAACCAACCGCCCCTTCCGGCCGGTTACACCAACACCCAATTGGACGCCAATATTCCTCCGGCCGGTAACGCCAAAGTACAGTCTTCCAAACTAAACCCTGGTAAGATTATCTATGGTAAAGACCTTACTTTTAAAGGTGGTTCTCATGGAACTACTTTGTCTATTATACCGGAAGAGAAAGCAAAAGAAATGGCTAGCCGTTTGCCAGTGGTTCCTGAGAGCCCCAGCAATCATTACGCCAATTTCTTAAAAGCTTGTATGGGACAGGAAGAAACCCGTTCTCCTTTCCATATTGCTGGTCCTTTGAGTCAGGTATTCTGTTTGGGCGTATTGGCGCAGCATTTGAATACTACGTTGAAGTTTGATAGAAAGACCAAACAGATTACCAATAATAAAATGGCTAATGAAATGTTGGTTGGACTGCCTCCAAGAAAAGGATGGGAGCAGTACTATAAAATTTAATAGTTCAGAAATACGGGTTCGGCCTCATCAGTTAAGAGCCCCCTGAGTAATGGATTACGAAGCAAGTCTTTGTAATCCATTTTTTTTCCGTCAACCTTTACCGTTCTTTTGATAAGTCTAATGCCATGACTATAATCCACGTACCAGTTCACATGGCCAGCATACAAAGGTTGAATGGCTTTGCCGTTCAAGAGATGCCACCCATAAATAGCTACCCTATTCTGTTTTGGATGTTGACTCACTACATGGCTAATGACCACGTCTTTTTTGATACCACTAATCAATCCCTTTCTTCCTTGGCGCTGCCCTTCAATGATTAAATGGTGTTGCCACATGGTAACACTGCTATCTCTAAAAGCATACATGGGAACCGGCGCCAATTTGATGTTGCTTTGTTCATAGATTTCATTGACCATTTTTTTGGTGGGGAGAAAACAATGAAGGCTATCGGCAATGGCTTGTGCCGCCATGGGTGTAAGCGGTACACGAGCCCAGTCTTCATTAGTGCCAATGCTTAGATAGTCTGGGGCTACTTCATACTCAATACTATGAACCCGCTCCAGACTATCAGTATATTGGCTCTTGATGCGTACAAATTTTTTGTAGAAATCAGGAACATCACCTTCCAAAAATAGCTGCATGGCCAGACTATCTCTTTGTTTCCAATTATAGCTATTGGCTTGCTGATAAAATGCGGATCCTGTGGTGCGTGTATCCACGGGCCCACCCCGCCTTTCAGGCACCCCTCCCCAGCCTGCCGGCTCAGGAGGGGAACCCCACTCCTTCATAGTGAGCTTTGTGCTGGCACAGGAACTCAAAAGTATGAGTAGACAGAGTTTGTACATATTTAAAAATACGGAAAATAAAAAGTCCCGCCTTTGGTGGGCGGGACCTGCAGTTGGTATTGGTCGAACTATTTGGTACTTAATTAGACAGTCTTTTGTCAATTTCGCTGCAAAGGGCGCTAAAAATTTCTTCAACGCTTCCTTCACCTTTGATATTTACCACTTTATCAAACTTGCTATAGTAGTTGGCTACCACGGTTGTTTTGGTTTGATACTCAACAATTCGGTTTTTAATAATGGATTCATTGGTATCATCGCTACGGCCGCTGGTTAAACCGCGGTTTAGCAAACGCTTGGTCAACTCTTCATTGCTTACTTCCAAAGCCAGAACAACGCCTATTTCTGTATTTTTCTCAGCTAATAAAGCGTCTAAAGACACCGATTGGGCTTCTGTACGCGGAAAACCGTCAAATAAGAAACCCTTGGCTTGGGGATTGTTTTCCAAAGCAGACTTGATCATGCCAACCACTACCGCATCGGGTACTAATTGACCATTGTCCATGAGCTTTTTTGCTTCCAAACCCAGTTCAGTGGCTTGTGCAATTTCTCTTCTTAGAATATCGCCAGTGGAAAGGTGTACCAAACCATAAGCCGCTATCAGTTTTTCACTTTGAGTGCCCTTACCGGAACCGGGAGGGCCAAACAGGATAATATTAAACATGTACTTGCTAACCTTGAATGAGTAGCAAATATAAGGCTAAGGCATTATAAAACATTTAACAGTCTACCAATTCACTTAAAAATCCTGCATTCACCAAACATTAACAGCTGTTAGTTGTAAGTATAGAAACCATTGCTCGTCTCTATGCGTATATTCATCATATCAAATCATCAAACCTATGATCAGGATTTTTGTACTGCTACTTGCAAGTCTTAGTTTGCAAAGCTGCTTTTCTCAGAACACGAATAATAAAACAACTATGGACAACAAAAAGAATCCCGCTTATTCTAGAACCGATAACAGTAAAGTGGTCTTGAAAGAAGACGAATGGAAAAATATTCTTTCTCCAGAAGTATATTATATATCGCGCCAGAAAGGAACAGAAAGACCCTATACCAGCAAGTTTGAAAACTTTAAAGAAGTAGGTACATATTATTGTGCTGCTTGTGGTAATCCACTTTTCAAAAGCGATACCAAATTTGACTCCGGTTGCGGATGGCCTAGTTTCTACGAACCCATTAGCAAGAGTTCCATCATTTATCTGCCAGACAATACCCTTGGCATGAAAAGAACAGAAGTAGAATGCGGACGTTGCAAAGGACATTTAGGACATGTCTTTGACGATGGTCCTCCTCCAACTGGTTTGCGTTATTGCATCAATGGTGTGGTGCTTGATTTTGAAAAAGCACAGGCTGCTGAGAAAAAATACGAAGATGAAAAGTCAAAATTAAAAATTCAAAATTCAAAAGGAAACGAGTAAGTTGAAAAGTAAAAAAAGGTAAATAAAAGTTGTAAAAAAGACCACCGAATGGGTGGTCTTTTTATTTAAAGAAGCTTTGCGTTATTAGCTATCGCGATATTATAAACCAATGATGATCTTATTCACGGCTTGGTCTTTGCATAATTTATTAATCTCTGCAACATCTTTGTTCACCAAGTCTTGCATTTGTTTTTTGAGCGGTTGCCATAGTTTGTCCAACTCTGAATAGCGTTCTAATTGGGCATTGGTTACATAAGGGATATTGGCGTCTAGTTCACCTTTTAAGAATACATAATCTGCAGAGAGTTTGTTGATATAATTGATCACGTCATCATTACTCTGAGATTTTGTTTGAACCAATTCTTCTTCCCATTTAGCCAAAGTTTTTTGCACTTTGGATGATTGTTCGCGAATAGTCTTGTACTTAGTAGTATCACTGAGTTGTTCCTGTAAATCGGATAATTGCTTGTTTAGTTTGCGCATGTTTACAACAGACTTATGAATCTCATTAATACCCGCTTCTACTTTAGAAGCAAGTAAATGTTGGTCTTCATAGTCCTTGGCAGTAGCTACAATTCTTGGATCGGGCAATACTTTAAAAGCAATAGTCCTGCTTTCTTTACCATCACTCAAGACAGCCGTATAATCACCAGGTACTGCTCTGTGACCGTCATAACCACCTTCAATAAATACGTCTTGAACACCTGTTTGTGGTGGATAGCGTAAGTCCCAAACAAATCTATTGACACCAGCTTTTGCAGGAAGTGTTGGGTCAGGTGATGGACCACCAGCATAACCGCCTACAAAATCCTTATCTGGCTCTGTGCTATACTTGCGTACCAAATTTCCCTTACTGTCTTTGATTTCTAAACTCAACTTCATAGCTGAGTCTGGTTTAGAAGGTAATTGGTAATGCAACACTAATCCGGTTGCTGCATTAATCCCTGACCTGTCTTGTAAAGGTGTTTCTAAATCATCATCACTAAGTTCTCCATTCAAAGGACTATAACCAGAAAGACGGTATGCATCTTTTGGTTGGAAGAAATGTAATTGGTCTTTTTTGGCTTGGTCAAATTGCTGAATCAAGTGTAGGTCATCCAAGATCCAGAATGCACGGCCCATGGTAGCTGCAATTAAATTGCCTTGGTGAATTTTCAAATCGGTGATGGGTGTAATGGGTAAACCCAATTGCATTTGTTGCCAATTTGCACCATCATTAAAAGATACATACAAACCAGTTTCTGTTCCTGCAAATAACAACCCCTTGCGTTTTACGTCTTCACGAATACAACGGGTATATGCACCCTCAGGAATGCCATCGCTGATTTTTTTCCAAGTCTTGCCATAGTCTGTTGTCTTATACAATAGGGCAGTTTTGTCATTCATTTTGTATTTGGTGGCTGCAATATAAACTGTGGCTTTATCGTGTGGCGATACTTCAATACAGTTCACCAATGCTTCTCCTAAATCTGCAGGTGTTACATTGTTCCAACTAACCCCGCCATCGCGTGTAAGGCTAACAACGCCATCATCACTACCTGTCCAAATCACGCCTTTTTCAAATGGAGATTCTCTTACATAGGCAATAGTGCAATAGTTTTCTCCACCAGCACCCTCATTAGTATAAGGGGCGCCACTAATCCCCATTTTAGTAGTATCGTGTGTGGTTAGGTCTGGTGATATGGCTTTCCAGCTCTTACCAAAATCGGTGGTCTTAAATAAGATATTACCTGCATGATAAAAAGTATTGCGTTCATGCTGACTATAGATAATGGGAGCATTCCAATTGAAGCGGTACTTCATGTCTTTTGGTTGCAAAGCCTGATATTGAATGGGCGCCACCATCAACATTTTTCCTTCACCAGTTTTACTATCTAATAAGCCAATGGTTCCCTGATAACTACCACCCATGACCAGTTGTGGATTATTGGGATCAAATGCTAGGAATGCACTTTCACCACCAGAGGAATAGTCCCAATCTTTTTCTCCAATCTGCCAACCACTTGGATTAGAGCTCTTGATTTTTACAGAACTATTGTCCTGTTGTCCTGCATAAATATTATAGGGGAATTCATTGTCTACTGAAATGCGATAAAACTGTGCAGTAGGTTGGTTGTCTAAACTACTCCAAGATTTTCCATTGTTGAATGTAATGCAAGCACCGCCATCATCAGACATAACTTGGTTCTTATTGTTGTTGGGGTTAATCCATAATTGGTGATAGTCACCATGCTTACCCCTGATATATGACCAGGTTTTACCACCATCGGTAGACTTGAGCCCTGGTGAGTTTAAAACATAAACCGTATTCTCTTCTTTAGGATCTGCAAAGCATTCAATATAATACCAAGCCCTTTGCGTTAAGCGATGGTCTTTGCTAATCCTATTCCAATTCTTACCAGCGTCTTCACTCACAAACAAACCACCCGCTTCTTTATGCGTATCGCTTTCAATCAATGCATATACTTTTTCACTATTGGCTCTTGATACACTAATACTCATCTTACCCATTTCTTTGGGTAACCCTTTTTCCATTTTGGTCCAGGTTTCTCCAGCGTCAACGGATTTGTATAAGCCAGAACCCTTGCCACCACTGCGCATGAGCCATGGCAGTCTTCTATAATCCCACATGGCAGCATACAAGATGCGTGGGTTGTTCATGTCTAAACTCAAATCGGCGCAGCCAGTATTTTCATCTACATATAATGTCTTGTTCCAAGTTTTGCCACCATCAGTAGATTTGTAAATTCCCCTATCTGCATTTGGTCCGTGTAGAGCGCCTTGTGCTGCTACATAAACAATGTCTGGGTTGTTTGGATGAATGCGGATATAAGAAATAGAGCCAGTTTTTTCTAATCCAATTTGTTTCCAAGTCTTTCCCGCATCGGTGCTTTTGTAAACACCATCGCCATAGCTGGTCATCACACCTCTTGGTGCATGCTCACCCATACCCACATACACTACATTGGGGTCGGATTCTGCTACTGCAACGGCACCAACAGATCCTGTTTTAAAATAATTGTCAGAAATATTGCGCCAACTCACACCCGCGTCTTCTGTTTTCCAAACACCACCACCGGTGGTTCCCATATAGTACACCAGTTGATTTTGAATCACACCCGTTGAGGTAACTGAACGCCCACCACGGAAGGGCCCAATGCTTCTAAAATGCGCATTTTTAAAAAGGCTATCCATTTTTGGAGTTGCTGCTACAATGGGTGCTGCAGTTTTCTTAACTTCTTTTTTCTGGGCCATAGCTCCTGTAATGGCCAATAGTCCCAAGAGGGCGTGTAGTAACTTCATAGTTAGTTTTTAGCGGTTACAAGATACAGCCAATGAAGCAATAAATAAATTTAGCTCAGCGCTCTTTGTGATGCATCATTCAAAAAATCCCCGCCCTTTGAGAGGGGTGGCCGCAGTCCGGGGTGGGTTCACCCATTCATACTTCCTTTTTGGTCAAAGCCCAATAAAGTTGGATATTGTAAACTCCAAAAACTACTTCATGAGAAAAAAATTGCTATCCATCCTTGCCTTGGGCATGGTCATGGGCATTCAAGCACAACAAGTGGATCTGAGCAAACAGTTCAAATCCATGAAACCCCGCAATATTGGCCCAGCCGGTATGAGCGGAAGGGTTACTGCCATTGACGCAGTAAACAGTAATCCAAATATTATTTTTCTGGGAACAGCTTCCGGAGGGGTATGGAAAACTGAGAATGCTGGTGCTTCTTGGACACCCGTTTTTGATGAACAACCTATTTTAAATATTGGTAGCGTAGCCATTACGCAGTCTAACCCCAGTGTGGTTTGGGCCGGTACAGGAGAAGGTAACCCTAGAAATAGTATTAGCCTTGGAGAAGGTATCTACAAAAGTCTGGATGGTGGTAAGACCTGGAAGTGCATGGGTTTGCAAAAAACCAGAAATATTCATAGAATTCTGATTGATCCTAATAATCCTGATGTTGTGTATGCAGGTGTTATGGGTAATCCATTTACAGAACACGCAGAACGTGGGGTGTATAAAACAACCGATGGTGGTGATTCATGGAAATTAATCCTTCATACCAATGATACCAGTGGTGTGGGTGATATGATTATGGATCCCAGCAATCCAAACAAAATCTTTGTGAACATGTACCAACACAAACGCACGCCTTGGAGTTTGAAAGGTGGTGGCAGTGGTAGTGGTTTCTATGTAACATTTGATGGTGGTAAGAATTTTAAAAAACTGGGTAAGGATGATGGTCTTCCTGCTGGTGAATACGGACGTATTGGTATTGGCATTGCACGCAGCAATCCTAACCGTGTTTATGCATTGGTAGAAGCCACCAAGAATGGTTTGTATATGAGTGATGACGGTGGTCTTAAATGGGAACTAGTGAATAGTGATCCTGCTGTTGTAACCAATCGTGCCTTTTATTTTCAAGACATTTCTGTAGATCCACAAAACGAAAACAGGTTATACAATATTAACCAGGTAGTGAATGTGAGTGATGATGCTGGAAAGACTTTTAAACCTGTATTACCTTATAGTGGTATTCACCCAGATCACCATGCTTGGTGGATCCATCCTACCAATGCCAATTTAATCATTGATGGTAATGATGGTGGTATTGGTATCTCAAGAGACCGTGGTAAGACTTGGCAGTTTGACGAGAAATTACCCTTGGGTCAATTCTATCATGTAAACGTAGACAACCAATTGCCTTATCGCGTAATGGGTGGTTTGCAAGACAACGGAAGTTGGAATGGACCTGCTTATGTATGGATTCAAACAGGGATCCGAAATGCTTACTGGCAGGGCGTTAGCGGGGGCGATGGTTTTGACGTAGTACCAGATCCAGAAGATCCTAATTGGGTATATACCATGAGTCAGGGTGGAAGCGTAAGCCGTTACAATATGGCTACTGGTGATCAGTGGAGCATTCGTCCGCCAAGACCAGATGCCAATACCCGTCAACGCTTTAACTGGAATGCTGCTATTGCACAAGATCCTTTTGATAAGAAAACTATTTATTATGGTAGTCAGTTTGTAAACAAGAGTACTGATAAAGGTGCTTCTTGGACCGTGATTTCTCCGGACCTAACTACCAATGATAGTGCTAAAATTGACCAAAGCAAAAATGGTGGCATTTCTGTAGATATTACTGGTGCTGAGAATTTCTGTACCGTTATTTGTATTGAACCATCGGCCAAAGAGAAAGACATTATCTGGGCTGGTACCGATGATGGTAATGTGCAATTAACCAGAGATGGTGGTAAAACTTGGACCAATTTCCGTGGAAAGATTCCTGGTTTTCCAGCAGGTGCATGGATTCCTCAAATTCGCGCATCTAGACATAATGCTGGTGAAGCCTTGGTGGTTGTCAATGACTATCGCCGTGGCGATATGAAACCCTATATTTTCCGTACCACTGATTTTGGTAAAACTTGGACCAGGATGATTGACGAGAAAAAAGTAGTGGGTTATGCATTAACCGTGCTTCAAGATCCTACTGAACCTAATTTGATTTTTGTGGGTACAGAACAAGGTCTATGGATTTCTTTAGACAATGGCAGCACATTCCAACAATTTAAAAATGGATATCCTTCTGTTTCTACTTATGACTTTGCTATTCAAGAAAGAGAAGCTGATTTGGTGATTGCCACTTTTGGTAGGGCTCTTTGGATCTTAGATGATATTCGTCCTTTGCGCAAATTAGCGGCAAACAAGGGTGTTGCATTTGCTAAGAAACTAACTGCTTTTGACGCACCACAAGCTTACCAAGCCAAAATTAAAAACGCTCCAGGAATTGAGTACAGTACTTATGGTACCTATGAAGGGGAGAATAGAAGAAGGGGTGCTCCATTAAGTTTCTTTGTCAACAAAACGGCTGCTGATACTGGTAAGAATAAGATTTCTGATACCCTAATGATTCGCATTTTTGACGCAAATAATACACAAGTTCGTCAGCTACGTACCAAGGCAGACACGGGATATAACCGTTACTATTGGGGTATGGAAGGCAAAGGAATTAGAGTTGGAGGTGGTGCTGGCAGACCTGGTGGTGGCGGAGGCGGTGGACGCTTTGGTGGTAGAGGCGGCGGAGGTGCAGATGAGCCAGGTGGACTACCCGTTGATCCAGGAACTTATAAAGTGGTATTGAGTTTGGGTAGAGACCTGACTGATAGTATGATGGTGGTTGTAAACGACGATCCAAATTCACCAACACCCAAAGAAGTGCGTGATGCTTTGCGCAAGTTTAATACAAGGATAGAGAAAAGTACCCTTAGGTTAGGTTCTTTGAATGAGAAGCTTACTGAAGCAGATGATGTGATCAAAAAAGTGGAAGCCAATTATGCAGGGATGAATCCTAAGCAAGCTGATACTTTGAGAAAAGTAGCCAAAGCTATGTTGGATAGTATTAAAGTTATCCGCGAACAATTAAATGGGGTTCCTCAAGACAAACAGGGTTATGGTAATATTCCTCAGGTTACAGTTAATAGTTTCTTACAAGAAGCTCGTGGAACTGCTATGGGTAAGACTAGCATTCCTGGTGCACAGGAAGAACTCCTAATTGGATATGCAGAAAAAATGGTAGATGATGTTGTAAAACGCACCAATGCCTTTTTTGAAGGACCTTGGAAGAGCTATAGGGCCTTGGCCGAAGCTGCTCCAGTAAAGCTATTCAAGGATTACAAGGTGATTGAATAAGTCAAAATTCAAAAAAAGAAGAAGTAGGTTTGAAAAATAGTTAAAATATCAAAAGTTCAAAACGGATAAAAAAAGGGCTTCTTCTAAAAATCAACCGCAGTCAGTAATGGCTGCGGTTTTTTTATGCTAGTTTTGCCGCATAAAATCCACAATATGAGTCAACCCAAACTGAGCCATTTGGCTGAAACACTGATAGGATCTGAAATTGTGAAACTAGGCAATATGATCAGTGAGCGCATTCGCGCTGGTGAAACCATCTATAATTTTACCATTGGAGATTTTGATCCCAAGGTATTTCCTATTCCATTTGAATTAGAGTCTGAAATCATTGCTTCTTATCAAGAACATAATACTAATTATCCTGCTGCAGAAGGGGTACTTGATTTACGCAAATCAGTTGGCGCATTTTTAAAAGAATGGGAAGGCATTGATTATGCTCCCAATGAAATTCAAATTGCATCCGGTGGTAGACCCTTGATCTATACCATTTTCAAAGCCATTGTAGACAAGGGAGACAAAGTGATTTATGGGGTTCCTTCATGGAATAATAACCACTATGTGCACATGACAGATGGAGAACATTGTGTGATTGAGTGCAGCGTTGAAAACGATTTTATGCCAACAGTAGAAGACGTGGCAAAACATATTAAAGGTGCCACCCTACTTTGTTTGTGCACCCCTCAGAATCCAACAGGTACTACTTTGAGTAAGGCATCGCTGGAAGCTATTTGCGATTTGGTCTTGGCAGAAAACGCCACCCGTGGAGAAGGGGAAAAGAAACTCTACCTCATGTTTGACCAAATGTATTGGACACTAACATATGGTACAACCGAACACTATAATCCTATCACGCTGAGACCAGCCATGAAAGAGTTTACCGTTTTTGTAGACGGTATTTCTAAAGTCTTTGCTGCTACTGGTGTGCGTGTGGGTTGGGCATTGGGTCCAGATACGGTCATTGCAAAAATGAAAGCCATACTAAGTCATTTAGGTGCTTGGGCTCCTATGGCTGAACAAAAAGCAGTAGCCAAATACCTTTTGCAAAAAGAAGCCATTGAGCACTATTTGAAGCAGTTTAAAATGGAGGTTGAATATAGATTACGAAGCATCTATGAAGGATTTATTGGACTAAAAGCAAAAGGATTTTCTGTTGATGCAGTTGCTCCTCAAGCTGCCATCTATCTAACCATTAAGTTTGACTTGGTTGGAAAAACAACTGCTGACGGAACTTTGTTGGCTACTCAAATGGATGTGACTTCTTATATTCTAGCAGAAGCCAAATTGGCCGTGGTTCCTTTTTCTGCTTTTGGTGGTGGTGCAAACAATCCTTGGTATCGTTTAAGTGTGGGTACTTCAAAGAAAGAAGAAATTCCTCAAATGCTTGAAAAATTAGAAGAAGCATTGAGTAAATTAAAATAAGTAGTAACTCTTCTGCAATGTTGGGTTTTCCAATCTTGTAAGTCTATGGCAAAAAGCAAGCACTTTTATATTCGTAGATTTCACCGCTATTTTGGTGTAATCCTTGGAATCCAGTTTTTTTTGTGGACCCTTGGCGGTTTGTATTTTAGTTGGAGTAATATGGATGAGATTCATGGTGACTTTCAAAAAAAAGAAGTCCCATTACTGTCTTCCAATATTCAATTGATTTCTCCATCTGTGGTTTTGGATAGCATTAAACGCATTCATAGAATTGATTCATTGGTGTCTATTCAACTCATAGAAATCTTGGGCAAACCTTTTTATCAGATTCGTTGTGTATCGGCCATACAAAATGCTGCCATGGGTCATAAAACCCATCCATCAATGAATCATTTGGCAGACGCTATAACGGGCAAATTACGTGCTGCACTATCTGAACAAGAAGCCATCGCGGTAGCAAAAGCCAGATACAATGGTAGCCCCATGATCAAAAGCGTTGAATACTTAACCAATACCAATGGGCATCATGAATATAGGGAAAACCCCTTGCCTGCTTATGCCATTAGTTTTGAAAAACCCATGCATACTACGGTTTATGTAGCTACAGAACTAGGTACGGTGCAGAAGTTTAGAAATGATAAGTGGCGAGTATTTGATTTCTTCTGGATGCTACACACCATGGATTTTGAAAAAAGAGACAATATTAGTAACTGGTTATTGCGTGCCTTCTCCATTTTTGGATTGCTCACAGTAATCAGTGGTTTTGTACTTTTCTTTATCAGCGCCAAATGGGGAAAGAAACCTTAGTTATTACTTGGCAGCAAAAGGTGGACGAAGCACCCAACTACGATGTTGTTGTTTGCGAATCACCATCCAATAAAAAAAGAAACCTGTTGTTAATACTTGAATGGTTGGAACAAACCAGGTGGGTAAACTATTGCTGAGATTGATCAAGAGCCCATCTGTATGAAAATCGCCAAAGCCAAATAATGCCGGAAGGCGATAGTAATAATAACAAGATACCCCTGCTGCTGCAAATACACTCACTAATTTTTGCTCATTTTTGGTAGAGACCATCATTGATGCAATGATGTAGATGATGCTGCTTACAATAAATCCTAATAGCGGTAATTGATAAACACCCAATATATTGTTCCAATTAAATAGTTGTTCATCAGGTACATGAAACCATCCCCAAATAAAACCTGGCAAACCACCTACAATTAGCA
Source organism: uncultured Sphingobacteriia bacterium (assembly GCA_945957225.1). GTDB lineage: Bacteria > Bacteroidota > Bacteroidia > Chitinophagales > Chitinophagaceae > Sediminibacterium. Next base: position 23,339 of record CAMFKK010000004.1, read on the forward strand.
AACCACTTAATTGGTGATACAGCGTTCGCTTGGTAGAAATGGGATGAATATTGGGTGTACTATCTGGGCAGGGCACTACACAGTTTTGACATTCGCTGCAATGCGCATTAGGAACAGTAAACATTGTATTGCCACCATATAATTTTTCAACTGGATGCACAGGGCATAAACCAGAACACCAAGCCGATTTCCATTCATAATAAAATCCCATGATCATACCCAAGACCACCATGGCCATAATCAATGAAGCTGTTGCAATGCCGTTGTTGTTGAATACCGCATGTCTTAATGGTACAATAGTATATAGCATAACAATGGCTAACAGATTTAATTTACCCAATTGTACTGCTGTCAATTTTTTTCTTTCTGATAGTCCAAAATGTCTGGGCATGAGATTGGTAGTAGCTAATGGGCAGATATTGCGCCAAACACCTGTAAACAAAACAAATAATGCCGGAGCAATTGGAATTAAAATATTCCAGAAAAGGGTAAGACCAAGATTTGGAAAGAAAACTAGACAAATCATAATGGCCGCCCCCACCAACCAAATGGCAGCTTGTATAGCCCGCCACAAATAAAAGCTTTGTTCTGATAATTGTTTTTCTGGATGAAACCTGCGTTCTGTTGCTGACATGTTTCTTTATAATTTTCAATTTGGCTAAGCGGATTGAAAATTAGAAGAAGGATTAGTAATAAATCATGACTTTTCTCATCTTTGATGTTATAACCCTAAAGATGTCTGACCAAATTCCCACACTCAAAGCCATTGCAGATAAATTAAAATTTTCTGTCTCTACGGTTTCTCGTGCTTTGAGCAATCATCCAAGAATTGGTCTTCGTACAAGAGAACTGGTGCAGAAAACGGCCAAGGAATTGGGGTATGAACCAAACCCCAAAGCCATTTTTTTCAAACAACAGAAAAGCTTTGTCATTGGTGTTATCATGCCTTCTATAAGAGAAGAATTTTTCTCACAGGCTATTAGTGGAATGGAAACAGCCGCCATGGAACAGCACTATACCATTTTGTTTGGTCAGAGTTTTGACAATTTGGAAAGAGAGCAAAAAGTGGTGGAGACCATGAAACAGCAAAGGGTAGATGGGCTCATCATTTCATTGGCAAAGGAAACCAACAAATATGACCATTTATTGGCATTGGAGAAATACCATATTCCGGTGGTCTATTTTGATAGGGTGCCCAATCTTGAACGGGCGCATAAAGTGTTTTGCAATTTGTACAAGGGCACGGTGGATATGGTGGGATGGTTGTTTAATAAGGGTTATAGAAGAATTGCGTTAATTAATGGTCCAGATAAATTGGCAGCTAGTAAGGAGCGTTTGAATGGATATATAGAAGGGGTTTCCAAACAAAAATTAAAGGTAGACATGCAATTGGTGGAGACTACCGATTTTACAAAAGACAGTACGCAACGAGCCATGAAAAAATTATTGGCTTTGAAAAATCCACCAACTGCCATCATCACTTTTAATGATTATGTGCATATGGATGCCGTACAGTATGCCAATAAACAACAGATTGAAGTCAATAAAGAAATTGCTTTTGTGAGTTATGCCAACCTGCCCATTACCAGCTATACGGCTTTTCCTCCCATGGTTTCAGTAGAACAGTATCCTTATAGTCAGGGTTTAAAAGCAATGGAAATGATGATGCAACTCTTGCAACAAAAACAGGAGAACCCTGCAGTGCTTAATTTTTTAACAGAAGAAATTCATCCAAGTTTGGTGGCTTATTTGCAATAGTATTAATTGACCCTGCCTGGGGCTCTTCTATTTTTTCCGGGGTTTTTTGTCAGTTCATCACCTAGGTCTTCTCTTGCATCATTGGCCAATTTTGTCAAAGCTTCTAACACATTCGGTAAACTTTTGCTCAAGTCATAGCGTTCACCGGGATCACGTCTCAAATCAAATAACCCACCTTCAAAAGCAAAACTCTCATTGGCTTTTCCCGGAACACCATCCTTTCCTGGAGCAAATCCTTCATAGGTTCTACCAGGATGCGGGAACACCAATTTGTATTGTTCATTCCTTACTGCTTCCAAGTTATTAGAGCGATAATAGTAAAGAAACTGCTTTCTAGGTTGGGCGTTTATATCTCCTTTTAATAATGGAAGAATATTCACGCCATCAATTTTGTTCTTGGGTAATTCCGATTTAGTAATAGCAGCAATAGTTGGAAGAAAGTCTATCTCAGCAGCCAATTGATTCATGACAAGACCTGCAGGTATTACCCCTTTCCAAGCCATTAAACAGGGAACGCGTTGTCCACCTTCCCAAGAAGTACCCTTGCCCTCGCGCAAGCCACCGGCGCTTCCTGCATGATTGCCATAATTTAACCAAGGACCATTGTCAGAAGTAACAATCAGCAAAGTGTTTTCTTCCAGTTTTAATGCTTTGAGTGTCTGTCTTATTTGTCCAATACTCCAATCCAATTCCATGATCACGTCTCCATATAATCCCTGTTTAGACTTACCCTTGAATTTGCTAGAGACCGCCATAGGTACATGTGGCAGCGGATGCGCTAGGTACACAAAAAATGGTTGGTTCTTGTGCTTCTTGATAAATGCTACAGTACTCTCTGTAAATGCAGTAGTGAATTTGGTGCTATCTGGATTGGTTTGAATGGTTTTATCTCCTTCAATTAAGGGTAATGGAGGGTAATAGTTTTTGGTGTTGGGATGATTGGGCACCATATCATGGGAATAGGGAATCCCATAGAAATAGTCAAAGCCCTGATGTGTGGGCAAGAAAGGTGTTAGATGTCCTAAATGCCATTTACCAAATGCCGCTGTAGTATAACCATTTGCTTTGAGCATTTCTGCAATGGTTATTTCATCTGGGTTAATGCCTGTTTTACTGGTATGATCCAATGCCCCACTAAAACCAATTCTATTGGGATAACATCCAGTCATTAATCCAGCTCTTGATGCGGAACAAACTGCTTGTGCGGAATAGAACTGACTAAAAAATGTTCCCTCTTTTGCCAACTGATCCATCTGAGGTGTTTGATAACCCGTAGCACCAGTAATGCCTAGGTCTCCATAACCCAGATCATCAAAATTGACAATCACAATATTGGGTTTGGAGGATTTTTGTGCATGAGTCAAAGTTCCCAACAAGGATAACCCGCTCATGCACAAAATCATTTTTAATTGATGCATCTTCATCAGTTACAATTAGAGTTGAATAGCGTCTAATTGCTTAGACTGATACAATTGATTGTAGTCTTTGATAGATTGTTTAATGCCTTGTAATTTCTCTTTTTCAGTGGCCCATTCTTTTTGCAAATCAGCCAATCTTGCTTTTAATCCACTGGTGATTTTTGGATTGGGTGCATCGGCAACGCCTTTGATATTGAAAAATTCTGCGTTGATTTTACTAGGCCAGTTGATCACGTCTTGACCGTTCTTGATCCTGCTTTCAACAATATTTGCTTCCCAATCTACCATGGTTTTCACCAATGACTTAGCTTTTGACACCAAACTATCTGCCTGCTTATTGTCTTTATAAATATTGGCATGATGTTCTAATTGCTGTTTAACTTTTCTCAAGTCAATCACGGATTGATGCATTTCACTAATAGCAGCAGTAATGGTTTCTAAAACCTGTTGCTGCTCTTTCCAATCTGCATCTGAAGCTGCAATACCAGGGTTTGGCAATACTTTGAAACTGACTTCTTTTACTGTTTTGTTATGACTAAGTCTTGCCTTATAAGTACCAGGAGGCACTGCGTAACCGCGATAGTCTCCAAAAATATATACTCCTTTTACATCGGGTGTTACCGTCTCTGTACGGAAATCCCATAGCATCCTGTTATGCCCTTTTTCAGCAGCCAATTGCTCTTTTGGGGCAGGCCCACCAGGATACTTACTATATTTTTCATCTTCATGATTGATATAGGTTCTAATGGTCTTGCCATTAGCATCAACAATGCTTAAACTCACGGTATCTTTTTCTCCAATCTCAGGCAATACATAATCCAAAATCACTCCCTCCGGTGCATTCTGACCAGCACTATAATTGGCTTCAGGCAAGCCATTGCCACCACCATATTTGTAACTGGTCTTTGGTTGAAAAATTTGTAAGCTGGTCTCTTTTAAATTAGCAGCAGTTTGTTGAATAGCAGAAAGATCATCCAAGATCCAAAAAGCCCTTCCTGCAGTTGCCGCTACCAAATCATTGTCCCTTATCATTAAATCTGTTACTGGAACAATAGGAAGGTTTAATTGAAATTGCTGCCAGCTATTACCAGCATCATTTGATAAGTAGAATGCCCTTTCCGCTCCAGCATAGAGTATATTTTTATTTTGTTTGTCTTCTCTGATCACTTTAATAAAATCATCTGCCTGAACGCCTTTATTAATGCGGGTCCAAGTCTTGCCATAATCAGTTGTCTTATAAGTGTAAGAAGCGTAATCATTTAATTTATACCTGGTAGCGGATATATAGGCAGTACCCTTATCAAAGGCCGAAACTTCAATGCTATTGATTTGAGATTCAGGTAAACCAGCTGGACTAACATTGGTCCAAGTCTTACCTTCATCACGTGTTAATTGTACTAAACCACAATCACTACCAGTCCAGATTTCTCCTTTTGAAATAGGCGATTCAGCTACATAAAAAATGGTATTATAATTTTCTCCACCCGCACCTTCATTGGTAAAGGGAAGCCCACCTGGTCCTTGTTTGGATTTTTCATTTCTGGTTAGGTCTGGGCTAATCACATCCCAATTGATGCCTGCATTGGTTGTTTTGAACAATACATTACCCGCATGATACACGGTATTGGGGTCATGTGCAGAAACCACAATGGGTGCATTCCAGTTAAACCTATATTTCATGTTCTTGGGATCAATGGCCAAGTTCATGGTAGGATATGCTTGAATGTTTTTTATCTCCCCATTCTTTCTATCTAATAATTCCAAATAACCTTGATAGCAACCTCCATAAATATTCAAGGGATTGTTTGGATCAAAAGCTAAAAATGCTGATTCACATCCCGGTCCAAATGTCCAGTCTCGCTCTGTGATGGCTCCCAAATTGTTGCGGCTTGCAATGATGACTGATGTATTGTCTTGTTGTCCACCATATACTTTATAAGGGAAAACATTGTCTGTATTTACCCTATAGAATTGGGCTGTTGGTTGATTCATAATACTTGACCAAGACTTTGTTCTATCAAAACTAATTTCTGCTCCACCGTCATCGGCCAAGCCAATGATATTATTGGCCATTGGATGAATCCAAAAATCATGGGTATCACCATGAGCTACCCTTACCGGTGCAAAATTCTTACCTCCATCAATGGAGCGCATTAATGGTGCATTGAGTACATAGACCAGGTTTTCATTTACTGGGTCTGCAAAGACTTTCATATAATACCAAGACCTGGAACAGATATCTTGGTTATTAGAAAGCAATGACCAAGTTTTACCCGCATCATCACTTCTATACAAACCAGATTTGGATTTTTCTGTTTCAACAATGGCAAAAACCCGATTGCTATTGGCCCTTGAAACACTTACGCCAATTTTACCCATAGAAGCAGGGAGACCGCCAGAAAGTTTGGTCCAAGTATTGCCCTCATCGGTTGATTTATAAATGGCAGAACCTGGTCCACCACTTGAAACCGACCAGGGAAAACGACGATGTTCCCAAGAAGCTGCATAGAGTATGCGAGGATTGTTCATATCCATGCTCAATGATGCAATACCGGTGCTATCATTGATATATAGGGTGCGTTTCCAGTTAAGTCCACCATCTGTTGATTTGTAAACCCCACGTTCATTGTTATTCCCGTGTACGGTTCCTTGTGCGGCAACAAAAACAATCTCTGGATTATTGGGGTGAATCACCACATCAGAGATATGTCTGGTTTTTTCAAGGCCTATATTTTTCCAAGTCTTGCCAGCATCGGTTGACTTATAAACGCCGTCTCCATAGCTAGTCATCACACCTCTAACCGCGTGCTCTCCAGTACCTACATAAACTACATTGGGGTCAGATTCTGAAACAGCAATATCTCCAATAGAACCTACTTTAAAGAATCCATCAGAAATATTTTTCCAAGATCCTCCACCATCATTGGTCATCCAAACACCACCGCCTGTATAACCTGCATAAAAACGTTGGTCATTTTTAACTACACCAGAAACGGCATTGGCCCTACCTCCTCTAAAGGGTCCAATATTGCGCCATTTGAGTCCAGCATACATACTGTCTGGACTAGCGTTCACAACAGGTGCTGGAGCTACTTCTTTTTTCTTTTGTGCCGCAAGGGTTAGTGACAGGCCAAGGAATCCTGCAAGGAAAAATTGTTTCATATAAAAAATTGAGGATTTAAGATACTACATACGGATGATGTTACCATCTTCCATTTCAATGATTCTTTTGGTCTTTGCGGCAAATTCATTGTCATGCGTTACAATCAATAGGGATTGATGATAGACCGCAGCTAATTCTTGAAAAATGTTAAACACAATTTCAGAATTCTTCTTGTCTAAATTACCTGTTGGTTCATCGCCCATAATGATCAATGGGTCATTGATCAACGCACGAGCAATAGCCACTCTTTGTTTTTGACCTCCTGATAATTGATTGGGATTTTTGAGCGCCTCATTGTCAATGCCTAAAATCTTGAGCTTTTCCATAGCGCGGTGTTCCACCTCCTTTTCTGAATACTTACCCAGTTTTAGCCCTGGAAGCATCACATTTTTTAGCACAGAGAATTCATTGAGTAAGTAATGGAATTGGAATACAAATCCAATTTTCTCATTACGCACTTTTGCCAATTCAGCTTCTTTTCTATTACGCATAACCATACCATCTATCAATAGCTCCCCTTCATAATCGGTATCCATGGTGCTAAGAATATAGAGCAGGGTAGATTTGCCACAGCCAGATTTGCCTATCACAGAAACAAATTCAGACCTATTGATACTAAAGCTAATTTCTTTCAAGACCTGCACAGTAAGTGGGTCATGAAAGTACTTGGTAATTTTTTTAGCTTCTAGTATAATATCACTCATATTATTTTCCTCTTATGATGACAACAGGATCAATTTTGCTTGCTTTACGCGATGGAAAATAGCCTGCCATATAAGTTGTGACAATGGAAAAAATGCCTCCAATTAAATAGAATCTTGGATTATAATTTATTGGATAGGTTTTAACCGTTGGAAGTGCTGCTGTATTAAAGGGAATCTGGTCAATCAAAGCAGAGAGTCCAAATCCAAATAGTAGTCCCAATGATCCTCCAAAAATGCCAATGCTTAGCGCGATGGTAATAAAGATTTTGTTTACGTCTGAACCAGAAAATCCTGTGGCTTTGAGAATGGCAATAGAATCCATTTTCTCGTAGATCATCATGTTCAAAATATTATAAATACCAAAACCTGCTACAATTAATAGGGTTACACCCACTGCATAAGAAATTAAAGTTCTCACAGAGCTTCCCGTTTCAAATTGTGAATTGGCCGTTTGAATATCAATAGCGTCAATATTGAATTTGGCACTGAATTCTTTGGCCATTTTGGGTGCTTGTAGAATATCATGCAGCTTAACTTGTAAGTCCGTTATATAGGCATTGGATTCTCCCAATAGTTTCTGTGCTGTACCTAAACTGGCATAGCTCTGAACCTTGTCCAAATCACTGATACCGGATTGAAAATAGCCCACCACTTTTAATGAAAACCTTTCTCCCTTGCTGGTGGTTACTTGAATCACATCGCCAATGGCTGCCATCATTTTTTCTGCAGCGCCCCTGCCCAAAATAATACTATTGGGTGTGTTTTTTAAGTCTATATAATTGCCAGATGTAACATAAGTACTAAAAAAGAATAACCTGTTTTCCTCTTCTACATCAATACCATTGATC